>QIGA01000037.1 GCA_003229915.1 Chloroflexota bacterium | reverse complement strand
AGGGTAGGTGGAATGAAATGGAACCCACCACCCCAAATGCACAACTGAACGGTGGGTTTCGCTACGCTGCACCCACTCTTCGGGCTATCTCTCTGGCGGCCACGACGCCGGAGGCTGCGGCTTGGATCAACCCCCGGGTGACTCCGGCTCCGTCTCCGATGGCGAATAGGTTGGTTGTCTCGGTCTCGAGGTTCTCGGTGAGCTCGAGGCGGGATGAGTAGAACTTGACTTCTGCTCCGTACAGCAGAGTGTGGGGTGAGGCTACACCCGGTGCCAGCCTGTCCATTGCTATTAGCATCTCGCCGATACCCTTGAGGAAGCGATAGGGCAATACGTAGCCGAGATCTCCAGGAGTGGCGCTCTTCAATGTCGGTTCAACAGCACCGTCCTCAATCGACGTCGGCGTGGAGCGATGCCCCGCGCAGAAATCACCCCATCTCTGCATTATTACTCCCCCGCTGACGATGTTTGCCAAGCGGGCGATATATCTCCCGTAGGCGATCGGCTCGCGGAAGGGGGGGGTGAATTTGGCGCTGACCAGCAGGGCGAAGTTAGTGCTCTGCGTCTTGCGATGAGAGTAACTGTGTCCGTTCACTGTTATGACAGGATCGTCGCCTCCGGTAGTCTCCATGGTGACCTCGCCTGCCGGGCACATACAGAATGTCCTGATGCGATCGCGGTAGGATGGCGACAGGAACTCAAGCTTGAGCTCATAGAAGATGTTGGTCAATTCCTCAAGTACTGTAGATGACAGTTCCACCCTAACCCCGATATCGACGGGATTATTGTGCAGGGTGAGCCCAAGCCGGGCGGCCTCTTTGAGCAGCCAATCAGCTCCTTCTCTACCAGGGGCGATAATCAGGTAACGCGACTCTATCTGTTGTCCGTCATTGGTCTGGATGCCTCTGACCACTCCGTTCTGAACTATTATGGAGGTAGCCGCTGTATCGGTCTGGCTCTCGATCCTGCTGGCTAGGAATTGGTGCATATCTTTGAGGACATCGCGGCAGAGCTCTGTACCCATGTGGCGAATCGGTACCGGAACAAGTTTCAAACCGGCCGACTCTGCCTTTCGTGATAAGGGCTCCACCTGAGGGCCAACGCCGTACACTTCATTCGAGGCACCGAACCTGAGGTAAATGTCATCAACGTGGCGAATCAGCTCAGCCGTTTTCTCCGTGCCGAGATAGCTTTCGAGTTGGCCACCGACATGTGGTGACAGTGTCAACTTGCCATCGCTGAACGCCCCGGCTCCGCCCCAGCCGCTTACCAGACCGCAAGGTGAGCAAGGAGGACAACTGAGCTCTCTGCCGATGATGGGGCACTTGCGGAGATGAAGGTCTTTGCCTTTCTCCAGGAGCAGGATGCTGAGGTTCGTTGCTTGGGTTAGCTCCAGTGCCGCGAAGATGCCTGCAGGCCCACTGCCGACGATGATGACATCGTATTTGCTTCTCATGTACTCAACCAAGTAGAAATTCTACATCGCAGTGTGTGCCGCGTCAAACCGCGCTCGCTGCTCCCTCGGGTAGTGAGTCGGTGACATTGACTTGCCGCAGCATAGTGATAAGATTAAACTGGAGGCAGGAGAATGCCTGTTTACGAGTACTGCTGCCCCGAGTGTGGACTCAAGTTTGAACTACTTCGGCCTATGAGTCAGGTTAACGAGGACGCATCTTGCCCGCGCTGCAATAACGGAGCCAAGCGCGTATTATCCAGCTTTGCGGCCTTTTCAAGGGGTGCGGGAGGAGAGTCTGCGCCTGTGGGTGGTGGCAGCGAGTGCAGCACCTGCTCCGCTAGCACGTGCGCTTCTTGCCACTAAGAGGGTGTTCGAGAACTTAGCAAAATAGGGTGGCCTAGAGCATCTGCTCCAACCGTGCCCATAATTATCTGGCAGGCCTACGTCTCGATATCAGCACTGCCCCCATTAGAACCAACTGAGCTGGCTTCGGTCTTCGCATTTCGTCTAAGCCGCAGAAGCCCCCATGCAATCCCGCCGATGATTAATGCTTCCCCGATAGTTGCTGCGGCTGCGAACAGGGCAGCGTCATTGAAGAACCCCTGCGGGAACATCAAGAGCATGTTGTCCCAAGGATTGAGCTGCCATAGATTGTTGCTGAAGCCGACCAGGTGAAACAGCAAGAAGAGACTGTCGAAGTCGGTTATTGCCCAAAGGCCGAAGGCGGCGAGCAGGGCTATAGTAACTCCACCCCCCCAGATCGCTTGCTTTGCAAGCTCCCGCCAGAAAGCGCCCCGGCGCAGGGCGAAGCTGATGGCTATGTATACGACAATATAGATCAGAGCAGCCAGTTGAAGAGAATATGCCAGCCGTATCAGCCCTTTGACATCTTTCAGGTGGGCCACTTCACGCTGGTTGAAGATGTCTATGTCGATGAATTCCTCATCTGAATTGAAATAGACGATCAACTGGTCAGCGGCATCGAGCAATTCCGCATTGTCCAGTCCTGTTGCTGCACTCACCTCGAATTTGTTGAAGCCATACTCATAGAGGCGAATCTCGTTTGCGGAAAGCCTCACGTTGGTGGTAATGAGCAGGATTGGGATGCAGATAACGAGCAGGATACCGGCTATCGCCTTGAGTGCCTTCATCTAATCTCCTGCGGGTATGATAGTCGAGCCTCGTTCGTCTTGTCAAGGAAAGGGGAGCATTATATAATGGCCGGGAAGGGAGACAGTATGAACGCGAGTGGGAATTATGCGGTATTGGCAGCGAGACACGGCTACCGTGATTCAGTTCGTTATCGGCGCATGCTGGAATACCTGATGACTCCGGCGGAGGCCGAACTGGTCGCCCTTTTGCCCATGAAATACGAGGAACTGGCTGACAAGGTTGGCATGGATGCAGCGTCGGTGAAAACGAAACTGGAGGATTTATATAGAAAAGGGGTGATCTGGGCCAAGAACGCGGATGGCCTGGAGGAAGCCAGCTTCGCTCTCGTTGTGGTACAGCTTCACGATATGACAATGTGCACCTTTGATGTTGACATAACACGCGATCGGAAGCTATTCGAGCTGTGGGACGATTTTTGTGTCAACGAATGGGATCCAGACCAGGTATCCAGTTGGGATAAAGGGGAGCAGCCTGGAGGGAGGATCGTCCCTGCCTACAAGGCGATCCTCAACAGCCCTGAGATACTGCCCTGTGAAGACATGCGGGAGATCATAATGTCGGCTCGATCCATAGCCGTTACCCACTGTACCTGCCGCAGGCGGAAGGAAGCTGTGGGGAGAAAGTGCAGGAGTTCTCACTCTATGGTCGATATCCAATTCAATCTGGTTGCCGAGTATCTGATAGGCCGGAACGCGGGCAAAAGGCTTTCAGCCGATGAAGCTCTGGCTTTGATAGATGAATGTGAGGAGCTGGGACTGCTTCACACCTGTGAGAACTCAACGCGCATGAGACCTCGCTATGGAATGTGCAACTGCTGCATCGGCTGCTGCATGATCTACCAGCCCCTGAACAGATTTCAGGTGCCGGTGACTAAGTGCGTTGCCAAGAGCAGATACGAAGCCAGGGTTGATCAGGCCCTTTGTGATGGATGCCAGAGCTGCACGGATTGGTGTCAGTTCGATGCCATAGAGATGGTGAAGCCAGAAGGCTCGAAGAAATACAAGGCTTATGTCGATCCCGAGAAATGCATGGGGTGCGGCATTTGCGTTCTCAAATGTGAACCTCAGGCGTTGAGTCTGCGGCTAGTGAGGCCGGCGGAACACATACCACAGGCACAGTAGTGAACTGAGAGGGAGGACTGTGAACCAGGATCTTGACAGCTTTGAAGCCCTTGAGCAAATCGTTGCCAGATTGAGGGCTCCTGACGGATGCCCGTGGGACCGAGAACAAACCCACGCCTCGCTCAAACCCTACTTGATCGAGGAGGCCTATGAGGTACTGCAGACCTTGGACGATGGTAACAGCGATAAGCTCTGCGAGGAACTGGGCGATCTGCTCTTGCAGATTCTGCTGCACGCACAGATAGCCAGTGAAGCAGGGGAATTCGACATGAAGGACGTTGCTCGTGGCATCGCGACCAAGCTCATCCGTCGCCATCCGCATGTCTTCGGTGATTCCCAGGCGGCCGATGCCGAAGAGGTGGCGCTTGAATGGGAGGCCCTGAAGCAGGACGAACGCAGGCCAGGCGATTCAGTGCTCTCCAGTGTGCCCCATGGGATGCCGGCGCTGAGCTACAGCCATTCGATCCAGCGCAGGGCCGCTGGGATAGGCTTCGATTGGAACGATTTTGGCGGCATAGTTGATAAGCTGGCCGAAGAGGTGGGTGAACTGGAACGGGCCAGCACGCCGCAACAAAAGATTCACGAATTCGGAGACATTCTATTCGCTCTGGTCAATGCCGCCCGCTGGCAGCGGGTGGATCTTGAGGAAGCGCTACGCTTTGCCAACGAACGGTTTTGCCAACGCTTCCGCCATATGGAGGATCATTGCCGCGAACGTGGAGTTCCGTTGGGCGACCTCTCCTTCGAGGAGCAGAATGCTCTGTGGGATGAGGCCAAGCAAAAATTAGACGGCTGCCATTGAGCTCACGCTCCTAGGCATAGGGCCCATTTTCTCACGCCGAGGTCAGGGAAATCACACGATGTGATTTGAGCGCCCAACCCTGACACTTCGAGTTGGGTGGCCTATACACCCTCAGCTATCGAACGCGGGGAGGTGGCGAAGACAGAGGATTTGCTCGGAGAGATCAAGAGCGCCTCTATCTTGGCAACAATCTCCAGTCGCTGTGGATCGTTTCCCCAGGCCTTCCAATCGCGCAGGCTCTCCCAGGTGCTGATCACCAGATGGGTGCCCGGGCGGTCCACCGAGAACAGCGTTTCACCAGATACATAGCCTGGCTGGGGGATCGCCTTTGCTCTTAAATCCATGAGCAGCTCGGCAACCTCTCCCTGGTTATCAGCGCTCACAGATCGTTCGATAATCACTTTGACAGCCATCGTTCCCTCCCTGTTCCAAGAGTCTGTGATGAGGTCGTCTTCTCTCTGACATTTGGTATCTGCGAGCAAGTAAGTCAGGCCAGAATCATATCACCTGGACGGCCCAGGCGCAACATGGCGTATTCACTCATCTAAAATGTTACCGAGTGGGCATGGTTCACTCAACTAAAAATGTTACTAAGGAGGACGATGCCAAGCGAGGAGAAGA
>QIGA01000277.1 GCA_003229915.1 Chloroflexota bacterium | reverse complement strand
ACCCTCGAAGGTGGTGGGAAACTTAGTCCCTCAGGGAGTGAGCAGAGAGAGAGGGGCGCTTGCAGAAGCCCTGTTAAGTCTTGGGCGGGACATGGCTCATGGCGTATTCCGCCAGTGCCGTGATAGTCAAGCTGGGGTTGACGCCGGGGTTGGCGGGCATAATGGAGCCATCCACCACGTAAAGGCCGGGGTAATTGTGCATCTGGCAATCCAGTGCGACTACCCCCGCTTCGGCATCCCGGCCGAAGGCGCAGCCCCCCATGATATGTGCAGTCATCGGTGTGTTGAGGAGGCTCTCGGTCACGGAGCCCCCCGGTATCCCGTTTATCTTCGTGGCTAAAGAGCGCGTTATCTGGTGGCCAGCGTCAATGCGGGCCTTGATGGTGTGTTCAGCGTCCGGCTGCGAAACCAGGCCACGGCGAAAAAGGGTGAGCAGGCTCCGTCCCATTCGCAAACGCATGCGGTTGTCTACGGTCTGCATGATGAGCAAAATGGTGGTGCGGTAAGCCCATCCGGGCGATATGTTGCTGGATAGGAAATCCAGCGGGTGGCGCAGAATCTCCCCCAGAGTTCGCACGAACCGTACAGGTATCCTTTCACCCTTGCTAATCAGTGGAGCCACCAGGAATCGCATGAGCGATGACCCATCGGGATAACGCACCGGTTCGACGCAAGTCACCTCGTCTACGTGGAAGATAGAGGTTATGGCTATGCCTTTGGAGTAGTCTACCTTCCTGTTGCGACTCATCACGCCCAGAAGAGCCTCACTGTTGGTGCGCACCATTTCACCCAGGCGCGGCGAGATGTCGGGAAGCGAGCGGGTCACGTCTCGGCAGCGGAAAAGTAGCTTTAGGGTGCCGAGCACCCCCGCGGAGAGGACGACATTGCGGGCGCGAACGCGGCGCTTTGGCTTGCGCAGCCAGGCCGTAGAGCGGTGGTAGCGCACTTCGTAACGGGCCTCATCTTCCTGCCCGGCGGGCAGAGGGCTGATATCCGTGACGTCAGCTTCAGAGCGCACCTCTGCGCCCCGCTTTTCGGCGAAATAGAGATAGTTCTTGACCAGGGTATTCTTGCCGTTGTGACGGCAGCCCACCATGCACCCTCCGCAGTGCGTACACCCAGTCCGGGGTGGGCCCTCGCCGCCAAAGTAAGGGTCGGGTACCTTCTCTCCCTCATGTCCTTCCTGCCCAAAGAAGACTCCTACATTTGTTGGGCGGAAGGTGCCGCCCTGTCCTAATTCCTCACAGATTTCTCTCAGCGGTTGATCTACATCCCACAAGCGGGGATTACGGGTCACTCCCAGCATGTGGCGGGCTGTTTCATAGTGTGGTGCCAGAGCTTTTTCCCAGTCTTCCAGGTGCTGCCATGATGGATTTGCGAAGAGGCGATCACTCGGCACCTCCAGTACATTAGCGTAACCGAGGCTGCCCCCACCCACGCCGGCCCCGTGCATGATCATTATCCCTTTCAGAAAACTGATCTGCAGTATGCCAAAACAGCGTAGCGCTGGCAGCCACAGGTATTTCCAGAACTTCCAGTTGGTGGTGGCGAAGTCCTCGTCGCGGTAGCGTTTCCCACGCTCCAGCACTAAAACGCGGTAGCCTTTCTCTGCCAGGCGCATCGCAGAGACACTGCCGCCGAACCCGGAGCCGACAACTACGTAGTCAAATACCTCTTCCGGTTGTGTGCTCATGACATAGGTGAGACCCAAAGCAGATGAGTCCCTCTACCCATAGGATGGAAGGGAACCCGATGGCGATAGGTCTATCCCCTTTCCTGTCACGTGTGGTTATCCCAGCAACAGCATTCTAGGATTTGGATATTTCCAGCATCCTGTCAACTGCCTTCTTGGCTTTCAGACGGGTCTCCTCGTGTACCTTCACCACAGGTGTCATATCTTCCAGCGACCACAGGATTTTCTCCAGGCTGATCAGCTTCATCCTGGGACAGATCGCCTGCTCGGAAACAGGGATAAACCGTTTGCCGGGACTTTCCTTTCTCAGCCTGTGGATGATGCCGATCTCTGTCCCGACGATTATGTCCTCCGCTGTGGTTTCTTTGACGTACCTGCACATCCCGCCTGTGCTCAGTACTACGTCGGCGAGGCTGATCACCTCTGGATGGCACTCAGGGTGAACGATTACCTCGGCTTGAGGGTATTCCTGCTTTAACCTGATGACATGTTGGGGCTGAATCCTGCCATGGGTGGGGCAATAACCAGGCCACAATGTCATCTTCTTTCCGGTCTTGGTCTCGATGTAATAACCCAGGTATTGATCGGGGACGAACAGAACCTCGTTGGCATGGTTCAGGCTTTCTATTAGCTTGACTGCGTTGGAAGATGTGCAGCAGAAGTCCGACTCTGCCTTTACCTCCGCCGTGGAGTTTATGTAGCAGACCACAGTGGCCCCCGGTAGCTCCTGTTTCTTGTGCCTGAGCGCCTCAGCCGTAATCATGTCAGCCATGGGGCAGCGAGCCTGGGCATCAGGTAGCAGAACCACTTTGTCTGGGCAAAGTATGGAGGCGGTTTCCGCCATAAAGTTTACTCCGCAAAAGACGATTACGTCGGCGTCAATTTTAGCTGCCTTCTGGCTGAGTTCCAGGGAGTCACCAACGAAATCCGCTATATCTTGAACCTCACCCAGTTGGTAGTTATGGGAGAGAATAATAGCGTTTCGCGTTTCCTTCAGCTTGAGAATTCTATCTACCAAGGGCGATTCTCTATCGCTGGCCACAACTCACACCCCATTTCCTTCAAGCTTATCTCCAGGCCTAACCACGCCACCGCGGATAACTCTGGCGAAAACCCCTTCTTTGGGCATAATGCACTTGCCCACCTGACGGAAGATAGCGCAACCTGTATGGCAATCCTTACCGATCTGAGAAATCTCCAGGATAATGCCTTGTCCTATGTAAAGGCTTGTGCCAACAGGCAAAGAGGCCAGGGCAAGACCTTCGGTGGTCAGGTTCTCGGCGAAATCACCGGGGTTGACATCGAAGCCCGCATCTCGCATTTTGTTGATGCTTTCAATTGCCAGGAGGCTCACCTGACGGTGAGTGCAGCAATCGGCATGAGCATCGTCAACCAGGCCGAAATCCTCTTTGAGTAGTCCTTCTGTCCCCGGCTCTTTTCTAGTACCCTTCTCCCTGCTTTTGCAAACCGCAATTATCTTGGCCAAGCTCTAACCTCGCTGTTTATTCTATTGTACCACCGCCCACCACTAAATCGCCACTGTAGAAAACTATCGACTGCCCTGGCGTAATGGCTATCTGAGGCTCCTCAAACTTCACGTGTGTTTTGGCCTCGCCTAGAGACGTTATCACCGCTTCAGCCTCTTTGTGGCTGTACCTTATCTTCGCCTTCACTGTGATGGCATGCTCCAGCCTTGGCATCGCTATCCAGTTCAGATCGGAGCATATGAGCTCGTCTCCGTATACTTCATCTTTTGTGCCCACTATAAGGGCGTTTCTTTCGGGGTCTATGCCGGTAACGTACATCGCGTCCCTCGTGGATAGGCCCAGACCTTTGCGCTGGCCAATGGTGTAGAACTGTATTCCTCGGTGTTCACCCAGGGCGTTTCCCTGCTTATCAAGTATGGGCCCTGGCCGCACGGCTGCTCCCAGAAGCGAGGAGTAACCCCCTGCGACAAAATCCTGGCTCTCTGGCTTGCCGTCAACGCCTAGGTTGAGATCGGAAGCTATCGTTTTCACTTCTTGTTTTCTGTAATTGCCCAGAGGGAAGAGACTACGGCCAAGCTGCGCTTGAGACAATGAAAAGAGGAAATACGACTGGTCCTTTGTTTCGTCTCCCGCTTTCCGCAGAAGAAATCGATGCTTGCTTTCGCTCCATTCGACTCGAGCGTAATGGCCTGTAGCCACATAGTCAAATGTGATCCCGGACTCACGGGCCATTTCGATCAGGTTGCCCAGCTTAACCTTGCGGTTGCATCTAATACAAGGATTGGGCGTTCTGCCCGACAAGTACTCCCGACGTACATAGTCCAGAACCTCCACTTTGTATTGTCTTCTGAGATCAAAAACGTGGAAGGGGATGTCCAACCGCTGGGAGACCTTGCGGGCATCCTCTATATCCTCTTCGTCGGGGCCGTAGCACGCAGGATGAGTTGCTTGCCCTGGGAAAAGGTCGCCGTCCCATATCCTCATGGTCACTCCTACGACCTCGTGCCCTGCCTGTTTCAAAAGGGCAGCGGCGACGGATGAATCCACTCCACCGCTTAGGGCAACCATTACTCGAGCCATAGTTCTTAGCTTCCTTGGATAGTGTGCCTTGAGTGGGTCTTGGCGGCTCTGGGATTACTAGGCATTGGTTGGATTCTGGATGCTATGAGGAGCTATCTGTTCCGTTCCAAATGGCGCTGTGAGCGAAAACCCCACTACCGGCCGCCATCTTCTCCTATTGAGCCACGGTGCTCTCATAACCGTGATCGTTGGCCTTTGACTCACGCTTATGCGAGAGGCGGCACGATAGCACCGCTCGCAGGGCTGGGCCTGTCCTGGAATGGGTCGCCGCCGCTTCAAATCTCATCGTCCTGCATTCCTTCAGGGTTGGCAAATGCCTTTTCAATCTCAATTATCTTCTCAGCCAGGTCGTCTGCCGCAACCGTTAAGCCGCAGGATTCCTCAATCTTCCTCAAGCGCGCGCCCAACCTGGTTTGCTCCTCCAGGATGAGCCTGACTGCCTCACTGAAGGGGTCAGGCATCTTGCCATGGTCCAGGTCCATGACCGATTCCTGTCGCCCTCCCACAACCCTTCCCGGGACTCCCACAACAACGGATCCCGGTGGCACTGACCTTACAACGACAGAGTTGGCGCCGATCCGAGAGCCCTCTCCTACCGTGATGGCCCCAAGCAATATCGCAGCCGAGCCAATGACTACTTTGTTGCCGATGGTGGGGTGGCGCTTTTTCTTCTGCATGGTTGTTCCGCCAAGGACTACCCCTTGATACATCAGCACGTCGTCGCCGATCTCTGCTGTCTCCCCGATTACTACGCCGGCTCCATGGTCGATGAAGAACCTTCTGCCAATGGCAGCGCCGGGATGAATTTCAATTGCAGTCAAGAAACGAGCGTTATGAGAGACAAAGCGGGCGAGCAGGCGCAATCTACGCTGCCAGAGAAAGTGGGCCAAACGGTGAAGCAGCAAGGCGTGCAATC
>QIGA01000096.1 GCA_003229915.1 Chloroflexota bacterium | reverse complement strand
CGTTCCATGGAACGCCCTAACGCCCGTGAGATTGCTTCGCTGTGCTCGCAATGACACCCAAAATTCTGGCTTTTAAAGCCAATCGCTATTTTGGGGTCAATTCGGGAACTTGACAAATGCTCTCAAATCGTGTAAGACGGTAGCAATCGAAGCGACGGGGTTTGAAACAAATAGCGATTTTCTTCGCAAACTAACTTGAACCTGCATTAGGGGAAAGGGGGGTGATGGTATCGGCCACAACTGAGAAACAGTCAGGAACAAAGTGAATTAAGGGGGGCAAAAATATGAAAACCGTGATGAAACTAGGTATTGTCTTGTTGGCTATCAGTCTAATTGCAGTGGCAGTGGGTTGCACCAGCGGAGAGGAAGCGACTCCAACTCCAACGAATACACCCACCGCAACACCAACGCCACCGCCGAAGGAGATAAAGGTAGGTGTGATCGGCCCAATGTCCTTCATACAGGGCAAACACCATCTGTATGGAGCCCAGATGGCTCGAGATGAGATCAATGCCGCAGGCGGCGTAATGGTGGGAGACGAGGCGTATCAGATCACACTGGTCGATATCGACTCCAACGAAATAGTCAGCCCTACAGATGCCGTCACGGCGATGGAGAAGCTGATAACCGTTGACAAGGTGGACTTTGTGGTCGGTGGCTTCCGGAGTGAATCGGTGCTTGCGATGCAAGATAAGGCCATGGAATATCAGATGATTTTCCTCGGCGCCGGTGCCAGCGACAACGAGCTAACTAAACGAGTCGCTCAGGATTATGACAAGTACAAGTACTGGTTCCGAGTCACCCCAGTGAACGGCAGTAACCTTGTTAGGATCAGCTTCATGCTTGCGGGAATGGTGGCTCAGAAAATCGGCGCTCTCGGGGTCGCGCCGAAGATAGCCATATTGGCCGAGAATGTAAAATGGGCAGATCTCCTGGTTGCGGCTGCTCAACAGACGTTTACTGCTCCTCCTGATGCCGGCGGCATGGGCCTGGAGGTAGTTGGGGTATGGCGGCCCTCTCAACTGGCTACCGACGTAACGGCCGAGTTGACGGCTATAGAAGCTGCCGGTGCCAACATAATCTACACCGCGGTATCCGGACCGCTGGGGGTTGCTTACACCAGTCAATGGGGCGAGCTACAGATCCCAGCAGCTTCGGTGGGAATCAACGTTGAGGCCCAGAAGGGGGGCTTCCTGGAAGCAACCGGCGGATATGGCGCGTACGAGACGACCCTGAATACCTACGCCCGAGTCAAGATGGCCAACGAAACCATACCCTTCTACGACAGCTTCGTGGAGGAGTTTGGAGAGATTCCCATATACACCGCGGGCACCTATGATGCGATAATGATACTGAAGGGAGCGATTGAAAGTGCGGGCACGCTGGATAGCGATGCAGTTGTTACCGCACTTGAAGCTACCGATATGAGTGGCCCAGCGGGCAGAGTAGTATTCATGGGGACAGACACAGAGACTCCTCACGATGTAACCTGGGGCCCAGGTTACGTAACCGGAGTCGGCGTCCAATGGCAGGATGGGAAGCTGGTAGCCGTTTGGCCTGATGCCGGGGGACGATTGGATCCACTATTCTACGAGGGCACTGTGGATTATGTAGTGCCACCATGGGTAGTGACAGCGTTGACCCAATGATGCTTCAGCCCTTATTGGCTGGATACTTTCCATCTTAGCCTTTGCCAACAGGTTGGCGTATAGTGATGAGCGGGGTATACCCCCTCGGCTGGGCATGCGCCTTTTGAGGGGGTATATTCCTGTATTCACTTATGCGGCTTGAATGCGCCATGATTGCAAACCTGTTAATCACCGGACTAATAACCAGCGGCGGGTATGCCCTGCTGGCAGTCGGTTTCTCCCTCATTTTCGGCGTAGCCCGCATCGTCAACCTGGCCCACACCGCATTCTACATGCTGGCCGCCTATTTCGTATTTGCCTTCGCCAGCCGCCTCGGTCTGCCTCTGCCGCTATCCGTCATCCTGTCGATAGTAGCTGTAACTATCATAGGGGTATTCAGCTACAAGCTGGTCATCGACCCTATACGTGGCCGTGAGACCACGATATTGATAGTGACCATAGCCCTCGCCATCATTATCCAGGAGTCTATGCAACTGGCTTTTGGCACTGATGCTACGCCTGCCCTCAGGCTGGTTTCCGGATTCACCAAGATACTGGGGGTCAGGGTTTTCTATCGAGGGCTGTTAGCGTTCGGGATAGCTTCGATCGTTCTCCTGGGCACATGGGGCCTGTTGATGAGAACCAGACTGGGAATCGCTATTAGGTCCACAGCTCAGGATAGAGAAGTGGCTAATCTGATGGGGATTAACGTGGCCAGAACAGGAATGATAACCATGGCCATAGCCGTGGCGCTGGCAGCCATCGCCGGAGCGGTGGTAGCGCCCGCTGCGGTGCCTACCATGTGGATATCCCCACTGGTGACAGTACTGGCCATCGTCATCCTCGGAGGGTTGGGGAGCATCAAAGGGAGCTTTGTGGGGGCCCTGATCCTGGGATTCTCCGAGACCCTGGTTGTTCTTTTAGCCCCTGAACACTCCTTCCTGAAGGAGGCTGTAGCCCTGACGATCATGCTGGTCGTAATCTTGATAAGGCCCCAAGGCCTGTTTGGGGTATCCTTCGAAGAAGAAAGGTAATGAGCGTAATAACCACCTACATTGGCAAGGCATACAAGGTGTTCAGGGGAGAGGTCCTCGTCCTTCCCAGCAGGACAGCAGTTTTCCTCTTCGGTTTGCTGCTGTTTCTGGTCCCTTTGATGACAGCGCATCCATACTATCTTAGCATCCTGACACTGGCAGCCATATTCGCCATATTCGCTGCCAGTTGGGATTTACTATCAGGCTTCACCGGCCAGATAAACTTTGGCCACGCTATCTTCTTCGGGGTCGCTGTGTACGCAGCCGCTCTTTTGAACATATACGCCGATTTGCCCCCATGGCTGACAATACCTCTTGGGGCGCTGGCCGCGGTGCTGATGGGACTGATCGTCGGCATACCCTCCCTGAGGCTAAGGGGCATCTACCTGGCCTTTGCCACTCTGGCCTTCCCCTTGATCCTCACTGGAATCATCCTCCTCATTCCCGGTACAGGCGGCACACTGGGCGTTTCCGGCATCGAGAGTGTGGCCCCGCTTTCCAGCTCACCGGTTGTCGAGTACTATATCGCGGTCAGCCTCATGGTCGGTCTGGGATTCGCCATGTGGAAGATCACCGATTCCAAGACAGGACTCATATTCCACGCCATACGGGAAGACGAGGTGACGGCCAGAGCATCGGGGATAAACACGACCAGATACAAACTGCTGGCTTTCTCTCTGAGCGGTTTTTTCGCCGGGATCGCCGGAGGCCTCTACGTCCACCACACGGGAAACGCTGGCCCCTCAACGTTGGCGCTCTTGCTGTCGTTTCAGGCCATCATATGGGCGGTTTTCGGGGGCATCGCCACCATCTATGGGCCCATAGCCGGGGTATTCATCCTTTACCCGCCCATGGAATACCTGCGCACTGCTATGCCCGAGTACCGAATGTTGGCCGTAGCCATCATAATCCTGCTGGTCATGCTGTTCATGCCTGAGGGAATCACCACCTGGGTGCGGGATAAGATCGAGAAGATATGCCCCCGATGCAAGCTGCGGAACGTAGCCACCCGCAAGACATGTCGTGTGTGTACGGCAGATTTAGATTAGGAACTGCGGGCTGACTCTGCTGAAACACTCCATATCAGCCCACTAAATCCCCCACAAAGCCCATTGTCATTGCGAGCGCAGCGAAGCAATCGCATAGTCCTTCCTCTCGCGCCACCCACTAGATTGCTTCGTCCCCCGATAAATCGGGTCCCTCGCAATGACGAGCGAACTAATGTCTGGGGGACACCCCCGTCTAGCTTAGCTCACAATGAGGCCCAGTTCTCCACCAAGGGGTCTGTTGCGCCACTTTTCCAGCAGCCTCATCTAGCTACAAGCCGAGATATGTCTTCCTGATGGTCTCGTCTTTGAGCAATTCCTCGCTTGTTCCCTCGGCGATCACCTTGCCATGGGAAAGAACATAGCTCCTCCTGGCAAGCTCGAACGCCGCGCCGACGTCCTGCTCAACCAAGAGTACAGCAATCCCCGAATCCCGAATCCCCTTTATCCGCTCAAACAACTCATCTTTCAGCTTGGAGGCGAGGCCGGTCGAAGGCTCATCAATACAGAGGAGCCTGGGCTGAACCATCAGTGCCCTTCCAATGGAGAGCATCTGGCGCTCTCCTCCCGACAACGTTCCAGCTATCTGATTCTCCCTCTCCTTCAGTACGGGGAACAGCTCGTAAACCCTTTCCAAACTTCTCTGCGCCTCTTTTCCATCGCGACACAGGTAGGCGCCAGCCTTCAGATTGTCCGTAACCGTCATCTCCGAAAAGACTCTCGCCCTCTCGGGGCAGTGAACCAGTCCCCTCATCACAATCTCATGAGCTGCCAGCGTGTCAATCCTCTCCCCGGCAAAGTGAACCGTGCCTCCAATGGTGATGTCTCCTGCCCTTGTTCCCTTCAGGGTGGACTTCTCCCATCTCACCAGGCCGGTTATGGCGCGAAGCAGGGTCGACTTGCCAGCGCCATTCGGCCCGACCAGGCTGACCAGTTCACCCTCATCAACACCCAAACTCAGATCGTTCAGCAGCACTGCCGTCGCATAGCAAACACTCAGATCGCTAACTTCGAGAAGCAACTCAGCGCACCCCCTTGCCCATGCACGCCTCGATCACCCTTTCGTCCTTGACGATCTCCTCAGGCGGGCCATCGGCTATCAGTTCGCCGAAATCGAGCACGATCACCCGGTCAACTATCCTCATAAGCTCCGCCAGCTTATGTTCGATAATGACCATCGCCGGCCCTTCGCTGTGCAATCTGCCAAACCTGCCCCCTTTGTGCAGTCTCCGTATCGATTTCGCCAGCAACTCAGTTTCAGCCGGATTCAAACCGCTAAACGGCTCGTCCAACAGGAGTAGCTCAGGATCGGTGGCAATTGCCCGCGCTATCTCCAAGCGCCTCAGGTCACCGTGAGAAAGGCAGGAGGCTGGCTCAAGGGCAAGGTCGGAGATGCCCACAAATTCCAGCGCGTCTTGTGCCCTGGCTTCGACCCTCTTCACCCATTCCCCCCTCTTCATCGCCCTGGG
>QIGA01000172.1 GCA_003229915.1 Chloroflexota bacterium | reverse complement strand
CGGGTTTCGCCTTGCTGCACCCACTCTACGAGTCTGATTCGGGCACATAACAGAGCCCGGCTAGGAATTATGGGCATCTGTTCTAGGCTACGCCCGTTTTTGTTAGGTTTTCGGATATCCTCCACACTCTGTCCGTGCGCTGTCACCCTCACCCTACCCTCTCCCATCAAGGGAGAGGGGGTTGTAATGTGACCATCGTAATGCGGCAAGCTTAGGGCGGTCTCTAGCCTCTCCTTTGGAGTATCGGAGGATTGATTCATCGATCCTGCGACTGGCCTATCCTGAGTTTATCGAAATCGGGCCGATACCTTGTGCAAGATTGACCCTCGAATGTGTTGAGGATATAATCAGGTGAGGAGACCTGGTAGAACAAGTAACCTTTGGGGCGAAGGGAGCGAGATTGCGCGAGTCTTGCGGGATCTTCGGGGTCTATGCTCAAGGGGAGGATGTAGCTCGGCTTGCCTTTTTCGGCATCTACGCCTTGCAGCATCGGGGGCAGGAGAGTTCGGGTATAGCTTCTGCCGACGGGAGCCGAATTCGAGTGCACGCCGATATGGGTCTCGTAGCTCAGGTGTTTAATGAAACGGTGTTAGACCAATTGAGCGGTAGCATCGCAATCGGGCACAATCGGTATTCCACAACAGGATCGAGTCGCAAATTCAATGTGCAGCCTGTAGTCGTGTCTAGTCCGTCGGAGGAGATAGCGCTGGCGCACAATGGCAACATCGTCAACGCTGGGTATCTGCGCAGAGAACTAGAGGAAAAGGGCTATACCTTCTCCTCCTCCTCAGACTCCGCGATCATAGCCTGTCTTATCGTTTCCTCACCGGGGAAGGACCTGGTCGATAAGATAAGGTATGCCATGGGTCGGCTCCAGGGTGCTTATAGCCTGGTGATTATGACCCGTGACAAGCTGCTGGGGGTTCGTGATCCTTTTGGGGTACGCCCCTTGTCTTTAGGGTCTCTTAACGGGGGTTGGGTTTTGGCATCGGAGACGTGTGCTCTGGATCACCTTGGAGCGCATCTCATTCGCGAGGTCGAACCTGGAGAGGTGGTTCTTATTGATGAAGCTGGGGTTAATGGCTTTAAAGTAGGAAAGACGGAGAAGAGGGCGCTCTGCATTTTTGAGTTTATCTATTTCGCTCGTCCCGATAGTGTGATCGGCGGTTGCCGCCTGTACCCAACGCGCCAAGCCATGGGAGGCCAACTGTCTTGTGAGCATCCGGTGGATGCCGACCTAGTCATAGGCATTCCCGACTCTGCTACTGCAGCGGGTATCGGCTACTCGCTTGCTTCAGGCATCCCGTTCTCTGAGGGATTGCTCAAGAACCGTTATGTGGGGCGTACTTTTATTGAGCCGGAACAACGGCTACGCGACCTCGGGGTCAAGCTGAAGTTCAATCCTATGCCTGAGATAATCTCTGGGAAGCGGCTGGTTGTAGTCGACGACAGTATCGTTCGCGGCACCACCACACCTCAGGTAATCAACCTACTACGGAGGGCAGGTGCGAGTGAAGTGCATTTGCGAATCTGTGCTCCTCCGATCCGTCACCCCTGCTTCTTCGGCGTGGACATGGCTACCAGAAGCGAGCTCATCGCAGCTCAAAAGACGGTTCCTGAGATCGCTGAATTCGTAGGAGCCGATTCTCTGGGCTATCTCAGCGTAGATGGTTTGATCCAGGCGGTTGGTTTGCCCAGAGAGAACTTCTGCCTTGCTTGCTTTACCGGAGACTATCCGTTGCCCGTTCAGCTTGAGATGGACAAACTTGCAATGGAGACGATTCTCGATACTGAGTAGGCAGATATTATAGAAAACGCAAGTATATGTGTCGGCGCATATAACTTTGGAGGAAGAGGCGTTTCAGTGGGACGGGCAACCAAGAGATATCGGGGAATCACCTACGCGGCTTCTGGCGTGGACATAGACGCCGCGAGTAAGACAGTAGATCGTATCAAGGGCATGGCACGTGCCACATTCCGTCCAGAGGTCCTGACGGACATCGGAGCTTTTGCCGGGCTCTTTCAGCTTTCAGGCTACGAGGAGCCGGTCTTGGTTTCCAGCGTTGATGGGGTGGGAACCAAGGTCAAGGTCGCAATTGCCCTCGACCGACACGACACCATTGGCATCGATCTTGTCAACCATTGTGTGAACGACATTTTCACCTGCGGTGCTGAGCCATTGTTCTTCCTTGACTATTTGGCTGTGGGGAAGCTTGTGCCTGAGCAGGTGGAGGATGTAGTCAACGGATTAGCACGCGCCTGCAGCGAGGTGGGCTGCGCTCTGATTGGCGGTGAGACCGCTGAGATGCCCGGCCTCTACGCTCCGGGTGACTACGACCTGGCGGGCTTCATAGTGGGTGTGGTGGAGAAGGGGGATATCCTCGACAATAGGTCGATTAAAGCTGGTGATGCTATCCTGGGTCTACCTTCAAGTGGACTGCACACCAATGGGTATTCCCTTGTGCGCAGGGTCTTCGACCTTGATAGGCGTGGCTCTACTTCCCTGGAGACATTCTTTCCTGAACTTGGCCGTACTTTGGGGGAGGAGTTGCTGGAGCCTCACCGCTGCTATTACCGACTGCTCCAGCCAACGTTGTCTTGCGGAACTGGGTGTGGGGTGGAGGGACGAGAAGAGCGGCTGATTAAGGGGATGGCACATATCACCGGCGGAGGACTTATCGATAACGTAGCCCGCATCCTTCCCTCAGAGGTTACGGCTCTGCTCCGCCCGGATGCGTGGCCGATCCCGCCGATTTTTCCTCTAATTCAAGAGCGTGGTGGCGTCGAACAGAATGAAATGTACCATGTGTTTAACATGGGGATCGGTATGATCCTCATCTGCTCGCCGGGCTGTGTTGATGAGATCATCGGGCGTGTTCCCGAGGCCAGTCTGATAGGCGAGGTGGTGGAGGGGCGAGAAGGGCAGCGGGTGGTTATTTCTTAGAATTGCTCAGCCTAGGGGCACTTTTCCTCAGCGAAGAACATGGCAGGAGATGACTATGCGTGCTATTTTGAGTGTGTCCGACAAAATGGGTTTGGTGGATTTCGCTCGTGGTCTCGAGGGCCTTGGTTTCGAGTTGTTCAGCACCGGTGGTACCAAGAAAACGCTCGATGAGGCAGTGGTGTCCGTGCGGAGCGTTAGTGACCTGACGGGTTTCCCCGAAATCCTGGGTGGTCGTGTGAAGACGCTACACCCTGCGGTACATGGCGGAATTCTGGCCAAGCGCAACCTTGCCATACATGTTGCTGAAATTGAGCGGAATCAGATAGGGTTTATCGACCTGGTGGCGGTCAATCTGTATCCTTTTAGAGAGACGGTGGCCAAGCCGGAAGTGAGCCTGGATGAGGCGCTGGAGAATATCGACATCGGCGGGCCTACGATGATTCGTGCTGCGGCCAAGAACTTCCCGGATGTGTTGGTGGTTGTTGATCCCGCGGACTACGAATCGCTTCTGGAACAGCTTCGAGCGGGTGGAGCGGAGCTGGGAGAACGGAAAAAGCTGGCACAGAAGGCTTTCCAGCATGTTGCTGCGTATGATACTGCTATCGCACAATATCTCCGTTGGGGGGAAGAGGGATTTGCCGACGAGACGACTATCGCACTCAGGAAGCTATATGACCTGAGATATGGCGAGAATCCGCATCAGAAGGCCGCTTTCTATGTAGAGGATGTGGCTGGTGGTTCAAGTGGTGGCATAGGTTCATCGAAGCAACTCTGGGGCAAGGAGCTTTCCTTCAATAACATCCTTGATTCCGATGCTGCCTGGAACGCAGTCACCGATTTTGAGGCTTCAACGGTGTCAGTTATCAAACACACTAATCCTTGCGGTCTGGCGTCCAGTGAGGACCTTGCCGAGGCCTACAGACGTGCCTTTTCAGGTGATACTGTTTCTGCCTTTGGTGGGATAGTTGCGCTGAATAGACCAGTGGATTTGGCCACTGCCCAGGAGATTGCGAAGACGTTCTACGAGGTGATCATCGCTCCCGGCTATGAAGAGAAGGCGCTGGAATTGCTTAAGCAAAAGCGGGACGTCCGTATCCTGCTCATGGGCTCGCAACAGGGAGGTTCCTTTGAAGAGGGTCAACCCAAACCTACTCTGGATTATCGTCGTGTTGGTGGCGGCATGCTTGTTCAGACGTGGGATCGCCTGTCCGATAGCGACTTGAGCTTGCGTACTGTAACCAGGCGTGAGCCTAACGAGAAGGAGTTAGAGGACCTGCTGTTTGCGTGGAAGGCCGTAAAGCATATCAAGTCGAATGCCATTGTGCTGGCGAAGGGTTCAATGCTTCTGGGCATGGGAGCAGGGCAACCGAACAGAGTGACAAGCGTGCAAATCGCATTAGAAAAGGCAGGCGAACGTGCCCAGGGCTGTGTGCTTGGTTCTGACGCATTTTTCCCCTTCCCTGATGGAGTGGAGTTGGCGGGTAGAGGTGGAGTTACTGCCATCATCCAGCCCGGAGGCTCTGTAAGGGATGAAGAGGCGACAGAGGCCGCAAACAAGTATGATATCGCTATGGTATTTACGGGGGTGCGCCATTTCAGACATTAGGATTCGGTGTGTCTAGGATCAGAGCGGGAATTGCTAGTCTGGATACTCTTGTTGCCTCCCTTTCTGTGGCGGAAAGGGAGCTTTTTGATCGCATCTACGAGGTTGGTACAATTAAGGGGCAGTTGAAGCCTCCGCAGAGTATGAAGCCCTGGATCGAGAAGCATTTTGGCTCGGTGGATAAAACTCTGGAGCAGAAGCTTGTCAGAGTCACCAATTTGGTAACTTCGGAGGAGGCGCTGTTCAATCAACTCCGGGCGAGCCGACCTATGAGAGCAAGCATTGGTTATAAGGACTCAGCGCTAGAGTTGCAAGATGTGCGTGATGACCCCTTTCATGATCCACTTGCCACGACGCCGGAGGATGCATTTGGGCGAGTCGAGGGAGAGTACTGCATTACCGCGAGCAATGTCGCCAAGTATGAAGGCTTTCACGGAGTCATAATCTTCAAGGAGCCCGATCCGCTGCGATTTGGCAGGGAACACGTGATCGACTATATCGATACTGGCTATAGGTGGGCGCAGAAAGCGCATGCCGTTGATCCTTTGGCCAAGTATTTCTTCTTCATGTGGAATTGTGGTGGCAGAGCAGGCGCCTCTTTGTCGCATGGCCATGCCCAGGTCGTGCTTGGCAGAGGGAGGCACTATG
>QIGA01000103.1 GCA_003229915.1 Chloroflexota bacterium | reverse complement strand
GTTCCGATAATCTGATGCCCGTAGGCGGTCTCTCTACCTAAGACTATTGACTCACCCAGTCTGAGTTGGTTAATCCCATCTGGCACCGTTTGCTCTTCTACAAGGTGCAGACTGCTGGAATTGCCTCCCGACACGATGTCGAGCTCGATGTCGAAGCGCCTCTCTATCGTTCTTCTTAGCTCTACGAGCCTGGCCAGATTGTCTTTGGTTGGAATCACGCCGCCATAGCAGGTCAGATTGGTTCCGATGCCAGCCACAATAATCCGCTCAAGCTGCAACGTTTCCTCCACGGTGCGAAGCATTTCAGTTTGGTCGAAAATACCTTCTCTCAGATCACCCAGATCAAACATCAGAATTACTTTGTGTGTCCTGTCCTTCAGGCCTGCCGCCGCCGAAAGCGCCCTTATCGCCTCGATCTCCGAATTCAGGGATAGGTCGGCATACTCAACAACCTCGCCAACCCGGCTGATCATAGGGAGTCTCAGGAGCATTTTTGGCAGCTTGAGGTCGCGTAACCGCTTCAGGTTTTCGATTCTTGAATCGGCGATGAGGTCTATTCCACCCGCCACCATGGCCCCGGCGATCATCGGATGGCCACAGAACACCTTGGTCACACCCGCCACGCGAACGCCGCTGCGCCGGCACATCCTGACCAGGGTCTCTGTATTGTGCCTGATCTTATCCAACGATATCTCCAGCCTCGGATACGATGCTTCTACCTGCTTGTGATGAGACAAGTCGGCCTCCTGTGTTTTATCTTCACCATGGCCGCCACACTGAGCTGTTGATGGTAGATCTCGGCGGGAAAACACACGATCGCAGACTGAATCATTGATCCGGTAATAGAGCCTGGCCCCCTCGCCGGAACATTCATTCAAAGTCCAAGCCCTATCGCTGCAGCAGGCACCGGGACGGTCACGCCACCGTGCAATTCGCCAGTTGATGGGTTCTTCATGATTCCCACAGGCAGGGCAAAGTCGCCGTCCAGCTGTGTCGTAATCTTGTGACCTTGTCTTTCCATCTCCCTCACGGTCTCTGGGTCGATTCGCGAGTCGACAAACAGTTCTTTGACCAACTTTCCGCCCGGCACCTTGGGGTCACAGCCCTCAATGTGAATCCTTGGCGCCGCAATTGCCTCCTGAATCCCCATGCCAAAGTCGATTGCATTGATAAGGACTTGAACGACGGAGGTAATCACGCGCCGCCCGCCTGGGGCGCCAATGGCAACGAGCGGCACACCGTCCTTGAATACCAGGGTCAGCGAGTCGTGGCTTGTGGGCCTTTTCCAGGGGCCAATAGAGTTACTCGTTCCTGGCTCGGGGTTAAACAAGTTGGTGTAGTTACGTAGAATGATGCCGGTACTGCCCGACATCGTATAGGCCCCGAAGCCTCCACCCAGAGTCTGCACCATGCTGACCATACTGCCGCTTTTGTCCATGGTGCAGAGGTGTGTTGTGTTCTTTCCTGCTCCTCTGAGCCCTTGTGGCTTGCCAGCTGCCGGCGCCTGGCCGTCTCCCTGATACTTCCAGGGACTCCCCGGCTTGATGTCAGCCGGTACGCTTTCCAGGTTCAGATGTTGGCGCATCTCTGCGGCGTATGCTTTGGAGGTCAGACCTTCGATAGGCACATCTTCAAACTCCGGATCGCCGATATATCTGAAGCGATCCACCCACGCCCTGCGGAAACACTCGGCGAGCAGATGTAGATATCGGGGGCTATTGTGCCCCAGGGAGCTCAAGTCAAAGCCCTCGAGAAGACTGAGCGTCTGTAGTACCTGGGTGCCGCCAAACACTTCAGGCATGCAGATTAACTGGTGGCCGCGATAACTGCCGACGAGACCATCATCGTAGTATTTGGGTTGGTAGTCGGCATAGTCCTGCAGGGTGACAATGGAGCCGTGGGGCTGCGTGTCGGCGAAAATGTCTTTGGCGATGTCGCCTTGATAGAAAGCGTCTGCGCCGCCCTGCGCGATCTTTCGCAAGGATTCTGCCAACTCCTGCTGCACAACGATGGTGGGATCATCATATTGGCTGGCAGGAATAGGCGGATATCCGCCCGGGAGCAGCAATTTGTCGATGGGTGGATATTGCTGCAGGAGCTTCATATTGCTGCCAATCATCAAGGCGTAGTATTTGTTTATCCAAAACCCTTCCTCACAGATCCTGATAGCCGGGGCGATCACTTGTTCCAAGCTCATCGTTCCGAACCTATCCAGGATCAGGCACAAGCCTGCCACCTGGCCCGGGACACCCAGGGAACGATATCCCATCCAACCAACATTGTCCTTTGTGCCGCGCCAGCCAAAGCTGGGGTGTGGATTCACCCCTAGCGGCAATAAATCGTCGACGAACATGTCTTCAGTGGCTGACTTGGAGAGGCGGCCCTCGAATTCGACGGCTGCGGTCCGGCCCGCTTCAGCCATATAAATCAGCGCTGCGCCTCCACCTCCCAGACTAGCCATGGCAGGCTCACAGGTACACGAGCAAAAAGCAGTCGCCACAGCTGCATCGACGGCATTGCCCCCCTGCTCAAAGATCTCAAGTCCAGCTTCGGCCGCCTCGACGCTTTCGGCGACAACCATCCCGTTCTTGGCTACCACCTCCCGCTTCTTCTGAACTAATTCGCTTCGCATCGACATTAATTGTTTTCTCCTCAATACCGAATCTTGAGCTCGAGCTGGCTGAATTAGGTACCGTCCTAGCCTCGTCGCAGACGTGGATCCAGGGCGTCTCGCAACCCATCACCCAGTAAATTGACACTCAACACCACCACGCTGATGGCGATGCCCGGAAAGGTCGACAGCCACCAGGCCTGGCGCAAAAACTCCCGCCCATCGGCCAGCATCCCTCCCCAGGTTGGCACCGAACTCTGAACGCCAATGCCCAGGAAACTTAAGGATGCCTCTGCGATGATCACCGTGCCCATCTGGAGAGTGGAGATCACCAGAATCGACGGCAGGACATTAGGCAGGAGGTGGCGCGCAATGATTCGTAGTCTGCGAGTACCCAAGGACCGAGCGGCCAGAACGAATTCCAGTTCACGGAGGACGAGAACTTCCGCTCTAACGACGCGCGCGTAGACCACCCAGTAGGCCAGAGCCAGGGCGATAACAAGATTGAACAACCCCGGACCCAGAGCAGCCCCAAAAGCGATCGCCAGGAGAAAGCTGGGAAAAGCCATCCAGACATCGACGAAGCGCATGACGAGGTTGTCAAACAATCCCCGGTAGTATCCAGCCATCGCGCCAGCCACGCTCCCCACCAAGGTGGCCAGAGCGACTGTGCTCACTCCCACGATTAGTGACACGCGCGAGCCGACGATGAGCCGGCTGAGTATGTCACGCCCCAGATTGTCATTTCCCAGCGGGTATTCAGGACGCGCATTGTCCAGTCCAAGCCCTATGGGTGGCGCCAGCCTGCGTTCCAGGTTCTGCTGATCCGGGTCGTGTGGCGCGAGCGCCGATGCTAGCACGGCTATGAATACAAACAGGCCAAGCACGAGCGCCCCAAGAACCGCGGTCTTACTCTGCAGCACAGTGCGTAGTACGCGCCTGAACTCACTCTGTTGAGGCGGGAGCAGCTCTGGAGTTTCCGTTAATGCGGTCATCGAGTCTTCCATGCTAGACGTGGCCTATGCGAGGGTCCAACCACACGTAGAGCACATCCGTCACAAGGTTCATCGCGATGCGGATGAATGCAAAGAAGAGAACGACACCCTGCACCACAGGAAAGTCACGGTTGTTAATCGCTTGAATGACCAGCCGCCCGATGCCGGGCCAGGCAAAGATAGTCTCCGTCACGACCGCGCCACCCAGTAGCGCCCCAACCATCACACCGATGAGTGTTATCACCGGAATGAGGGCGTTGCGCAGCACATGCTGGTTGAGTATGGTCCACTCCAACAACCCCTTGCTCCTAGCCGTGATCACATATTCTTTACCGAGCACTTCCAGCATGCTGGAGCGAACCAGGCGCGTGGTGAATGTGGCCGTGGCAAGCCCCAAGGCAAGCGCGGGCAAGATCAGATGAGCCGCAGCATCTTTGAAAGCAGGGATGTTCCAGGTGAGAAGCGAATCAACCAGATGAAAGCCTGTCACCCTCTCAAGTTTGACTTCGTAGCTTATTCTGCCAAAGCCAGGAAGCCAGCCGAGATTGACAGCCACAAGCATGATCAGCAGGATGCCAACCCAGAAAGTAGGCAAGGAAATGCCCAAAGTAGCGCCGGTCCTGGCCATGTAATCGACGACTGAGTTGCGCTTGACGGCCGAGATCACCCCCACGGGAAACGCAACAATCAGGGCGATGAAAAGGCTTGCCGCAGTTAACTCGATGGTGGCCGGCATTCGCTCCAGTATCAATGCCGCGACCGGCTGCTTAAACTGAATAGACTGGCCAAAATCACCACGAAGGGCATCGGCCACATAGTTCACATACTGCACCGGCAGCGAGCGATCGAGTCCCAGCGCACGGCGCATCGCTTGCCTCTGTTCCTCGCTGGCGCCAGTTCCAGAAAATATGAGCTGGACTGGATCGCCCGGGATTACATGCATTATGCTGAATACAACGAGAGACACTCCAAAGAGTACCGGAACAGTTAGAACAAGCCTCCTAATCAGGTATTGCACAAGTTACCTCGCGGTGCGCATCGTCACGAACGGCCAAATTGAAACCAGGGTTAGCTGATCCCACCGGCAATGAAGTACCTGTGGCGCCAAAGGTTAGATTGAAGGGGCTCAGGAGTGCTGAGCCCCTTCAAGAGAGGTGGCTGTCAGGCGGACCTGAACGTTAGTTCGTAACCCAAGCATTCTCCAGATTAAAGAGCGCATCGGAACGAGGTGTCCAGCCTTGAACCCGATCACCATAGGCGAAGATCTCCGAGGGATTGTACAGGAAGACCCACGGAGCCTCTTCGACAATCACCTGAAGCGCCTCGTAATAGGCTGCTTTTCGGGCCGCGGGATCAACTTGTACTTTCCCTGCTTCGACGGCCGCATCGACGATTGGGTTACCGAAACCCGTATAGTAACAACCCTTACCAGAGTCGCCAAAGCCGGATTCTGGGGCAGGGTATTCGTATGCCACCAAGTCGCAACCGTAGCGCTTGGAGTAAAACTGTTTGGACAGGATGCCATCGGCATCGGCCTCTGAGTTACCCCAGGAAGTCATGAACGCCTGGCTACCGCCTGGCTCATACTTGGCGACGAGGGCGGGCCTCTCCATGATGTTAACGGTGACGTCGATGCCAACCTCAC
>QIGA01000071.1 GCA_003229915.1 Chloroflexota bacterium | reverse complement strand
AGTGAAGAATCTCAGGCAGGTCACGTGGATGTTGTATAAATGGTGATAGGTATAACAGAATAGTTCACAAGCCTGCTTGGAGGCAGCATAGGGGGAGATCGGTTGAAGGCAGTCTTCGTTTTCCCCGAAAGGAATCTTCCGCCTGGCACCGTAAACTGATGATGATGAGCCAAAGATGAAGTTGCTAATGCCACATTCTTTGCTCAATTCCAATAGATTGATGGTTCCCCCAACGTTAACATCCTGATAAAGCAATGGATCTCTAATCGAAGGCCTTACCCCTGCCCTTGCCGCAAGGTGGATAACACTATCGACCTCTTCGGTGGTGAAGGCTTTCGCCAACTGGTCTTTGTTTCTGATGTCGCATTCCACAAGCTCAAAGTGCTCATCTGTCAGGAGGCGCTCGATATTCCTTCTCTTCACGTTAGGGGGATAGAATGGGTCAAAATTGTCCACACAGATAACACGATCACCCCTGGCTAACAATCGCTCGGCCAAATGACTCCCTATGAATCCGGCTCCCCCTGTAACCAATATGGATTTCACTCTCTCGCGCTCCTACCAGCTACCAACAAACCCCTTGGTAATCGCAGACTGCTCCGGCTTTTTGAGGGCTGAGAACCCTTCTCCCATCGATGACCAGTTTTCCCCGATACAACTCCTCACTCTTGAACTCATCCCATTCAGTCATGACAAGGACACAATCTGAGTCGCTGATTGCCTCACGTGCGCTATCGCAATATTCCACACCAGTGGACAGCTCCCGCCTGGCATTTGGCATCGCCACTGGGTCATATGCCTTGACCAAGGCACCCTTCTGTAATAACGCTTGTATGACTTTTAGCGCAGGGGACTCTCTAACATCATCGGTGTCGGGTTTGAACGCCACTCCGAGGATAGCTATTTTCTTGTCCTGCAAGCCCCCCAGTTTCCGCTCCGCTATCTCCACCATCCTCATGGGCTGAGCCTTGTTCACTGCCAGAACAGATTCCAGGAGCTGTGGACAGTAGCCCATCTCTCTGCTCGCCGATATCAGCCCCTGCAAATCTTTGGGCAAGCAGGAGCCGCCGAAGCCGATACCCGCATTCAAGAATCGATGGCCTATTCGGGGATCGTGGCCTATAGCGTGGGCTACCGTGTAAACGTCCACCCCGAACTTCTGGCATATATTGCCCACCTCATTGATAAGGGAGATTTTGGCAGCCAGGAAGGCGTTTGACACATACTTTATCATCTCAGCGGTGTTGAGATCCGTTCTCAAAACGGGAGCATCAAAGTCCTCGTAGATTCCCTCGATCACATCACCAGCCGTTTTGTCGGATTCCCCGATAACGATTCTGTCCGGATTGAGGAAGCAGCGCAGAGCCTTTCCCTCCTGCAGAAACTCGGGGTTCACCACCACGCCGAGCTCTTGGCCTACCTTCTTTCCTGAGAATCTCTCCAGCAAGGGGATAATGCGTTGCGCTGTTGTCCCCGGGACAACGGTGCTCTTCACAACGACAACGTGATAATTTTCTTTCGTTGCCAATGCTCTTCCGACTTCTTGTGCACTGGTTTCAATGCAACTGAGGTCGATGCTCCCACCTGAGCTACATGAGGTCCCAACGCAGAGGAATGTTATGTCAGTGCCCACGATTTCCTGGTGGTTCGAGGAGGCCCTCAGGTTGCGTTTGCGTTTCACCGAGTTGAACAGCAAGTTGTTCAGGCCATCTTCGTGGATGGGCGACTTACCTTGGTTGATCGAATCGACTTTGGCGGTGTTCTGCTCGATGCAGAGAATCTCATGCCCATTGCCAGCAAGGCCGACTGCAGTAACCAGACCAACATAGCCGTTGCCAACGATCGAGAGGTTCAAACTACCAACCTACTTCCCAGTACACGTAGGTTTGTATTGTCATTCTCGCATCATGTTCCTGCGTGAATCGTTGCCGTGGCGCTGATTGCTATCGGCCCATATTATCGTAATTTACCCCAGATATCGAGAGTAAGCTACGACTATTATTGGCAATAATACCATATAGGAGCCTGTTGCACAAACTGTTTATTTGAAGCTAGCGCGAGTACCACTCCAGCTTCAGGCGGGGGGTTTGTGCAACAGGCTCCTTAACGTTTGCACCGGAGACGCCTGACCAGGGGGATCACCACCCAGAAGGCCATTGGCATGCTGGTCATCACCAGCCACCCAATGAATATGGGGGCATAGGCGGTGGGGCGCAATCATCAAAAAGGAGCATGGCAAATTCCAGCAGATTGCTGCCATATCTTCGATTTAGCTGTTTCGCCCAGGCCTTCAACTTATCCATCTCCTTGCCTTACGTGTTCAACGCCCCTACTTCAGTCAGCACAATCCCAGCGGATCTCTGTGGCCCGGTCATTGCCCACTGGGGACACCGTCAACTTTGCCTCCTACCAGGACACAGTGTATAGGCTCTTGCGTAAATACATCAGGAGGCGGGGTTAACTCCAGGCGCATGTCATCGACTATCTGCTGGCGCAGCGCTGCCAGAAACTTGTGAAGTTGGTGCCGCTCCTCTGCTGACAACACAGGAGCGGTCTCCGTAACCAATGCTTTTACCGACGCTATTCCGGCACGGCAGGCTTTCTCGCCTCTCTCGGTTAGCTTCACTTCTGTGAACGGCCTCCCCTTGCGCTTCGAAATTCTTGACACAAGTCCTTCCTCTTCCATTCTGTTGAGCAACCCTGTTACGCTCTGACTTTGGAGAGAGAGAAAACGGGCTATTTCAGCAATGCTCGTTAGACCTAGGTAGTCCCTGCAAATCCACAGAACAGCGACTTTCTCAGGTGTTAGACCCATCTTGGCTAGTCTTGTCTTGGCTGCCTTCTCCATCACAGACCAGGTTTGGCGAAGAAGCACCCAGGTTGTGAGGGTTATGTCTACGAACTGAAGATCGTACAACTAGCACCACCCTTCCTTCTCATCATTTTTGAGATTTCCTTGGCATAAGAGCCTGTTGCACAAACCCTCCGCCTGAAGCTGGAGTGGTGCTCGCGCTAGCTTCAAATAAACAGTTTGTGCAACAGCCTCATAAGCTGGGATTTTCACTTCGCCAAACAGAGCAAGCATCTTTCGTTGATCTTCGGAAAGAATCGGCCGATTGTTCCTTTGCATTGGGTAGATCTCAGCCGCGTCCCACAGGTGCCTGGCTACGCTGGTTGCTACTCCTATCTTGACGCCTCGGAGCTTTAATTGGGCAACGAGCTCTTTAGCGTCTAACAAGTATACATGGGAAATAAGCCATGGCCTTGTAGTACCCCTTAATGAGGCAACTAGAGCTTTTGGCCCGACCATCACTAAGTAGAAATCAGGGAGCGTACTTTCGCTTATGTCGAGAAGCCCTTCCATTCTAGCGTAGTACTTGATATCGACACTCCTCCCTTTGAGAGCGTCTCCGGCAAACTGACCATCTATGCCCTTCTGTGCAGCAGATTGCTCAAGCTCGATACCCAAAACGTTTGCAGCAATGAATTCGCTCACATATTTGATCAGCGCTGGTCGTCCAATAATATACGCTATCTCCTTCTCCAGGCTGTTCTTAGTATCGATCAAAACGTTTGTATCGATGAATTCGCTCACATGTTTGAGCAGCGCTAGTCGTCCAATAATATACGCTATCTCCTTCTCCAGGCCGTTCTTAGTATCGATCAATTGGGCAAGCCGCTCTAATGGTTTCATCTTAGGCAGTTCGATATCAAACTCCTTTTCTGTATCGGCTATCGCCTGACGAAACGCTTCAGCCATCTCCGGCATCAACGGCGCCATTCTCAGGACATCGGGCGCGGAGGAGTCCAACATGAACTTGCCCTCCTCAAAGGCTTTCATGCAGTCGAAGTTTCTGTCTGCCAGTGCTCGATACCAGGTTTCCAGATCCACACAGTCTATTATGGTTTGCCCCGTGTCCTCCTTTGACTCGAAGTCAAAGACCAGAGTGCCGTCCTCGGCAAAAGAGCAGTTCAGCCTTTTCCAAGGCATATCAGGGGATCTTACCGTGAGGCTATTTCCAACTAGAGCAGCTTCTATGACCTTGTGTTTGATCGGCTTCAAATGTTCTGCCCAGTGCTGAAGAAGATATCGATTGACTTCTCCTGAAATAGAAGTCACTTTTAAGACCCGTATCGGCATTCTTCCTGCCTCCTCTCATTTTTCGGCCATGCCCGTTGTCCAGCCACAACGAGCAAGTCCACCAATAAGTACTTCATGGCTACCTCCTTTCCATGTGTTGGCGTGTATGCTCTTGCTCTCGGTCCAAAAAACATCCAGTCCGATGACGGGCCTGGGTGTCCCGAGGGGGCCAAGGCCCCAAGGGAGGAGCGGTACTCACTGACGAGGGCACAGCGATACCGTTAATAGACTCCTAGCCTCCTTTTTGTCTTCCTCACGAGCCCACCTTGCGGCATCGGTTTGCATCCCTTAATCGCTTACTCATTTGCCTGCTTCATTAGTCCGATAACCAGGTCGCATTTGCCTCTAAACTTGTTATACAACCTCTCGTCGAATAGTAGGCAGTCGCTCTTTCTTGCTTTAGTGTTGAGTTGATCTAAGCTATACAGATACTCTTGCCAATAGGGTTTAATCCTTCTGAGGTATTCCTCGAACGTAATTGATGGATCTCTTGGCTTCATTTCCTACCAGCCACGTACTGGTTCTACTTCGATGTGGAGGTCTTCAGCCAGATCATTGCTTTGTGCCTATTGTCGCCCAGCGTGGGGATTATACATCTGATTGTTGTATTTTGTCAACAGTATGATTGTGTAATATATTCACAGTTGAAGAAAGTCAACGTAAGTGCGACAATAGGCTCTATAAGGGAGAACGAAAGTACCATTTACGGCGAGATCTTTGGGGGCTAACATGGAAAGCAATGGAAAGCATAGGTGTGTTAATAAAACGGCTGAGAGAGAAGCGGTCATTAAGTCAAAGTCGCCTGGCCCGTATAGCAGGCGTTGACCGAGGATATATAAACAAATTAGAAGCTGGACGAGAAGGCACGATCTCCCTACGGGTGGCAAGAGTATTGTCTCAAGCACTAGGGGTCCCGGCTACGGTGTTTCTTGAGGACAACGTGGGGCCTCTACCTCTACGAGTACAAGTCCCGGCAAAAGATCTGGTAGAGGAATTAAAGGCCCGCCTTGAACTCCTAGAAGTAATCGAAGCCCCTCTTTGGGTGAATGCGCGCAAATTGGTGAAGTCTATGAAGAATGGCGTGGCTATGGGTCCAGAGGTACAATCCTATCTCTTGATCCCGAAGGGCGAGTTGGGTCTAGCATCCGGCCCGGTGTACGCGCTTGCAG
>QIGA01000270.1 GCA_003229915.1 Chloroflexota bacterium | reverse complement strand
CATTCGGTGAACGGTAGCCAAGCGCCGAATGAAGCCTCTTCCAATTATAGACCTACTCAAGGAAATACGGCAACCTGGCTATCACGTCAGCAAACGTCTCATACTCACACAGATACACCTCCTCGTATTTCAGAGGTTTGTTTCTGCTAGTATGTTATGTCAACATGTATCCCTCACCCTTTCCATGGACTGTTGCCTGAAATGTGATAACTTTTTAACCTTTTTTGCATTCATTTTATGATTTCTTCATCATAGCCTGCTATCATAGTTGGCGTACTGCTTTTTCCGTGGCGGCTTTTTGTGGTTCCACCTCGTTGCTATCATTTCGAAAGCGAGGAGCCAGAGTAAGCATTAGGGGGTCAAGGTGTATGATCTGATTATCGTCGGCGCGGGGCCAGCGGGAATGACTGCAGCAGTCTATGCCGCCAGGAAGAGGCTGAATACGCTCCTCCTGAGCAAAGACATAGGGGGACAACTCCTATGGACAGCAGGCGTCGAGAACTATATGGGCTACCAGTTTATCGAAGGTCCTGAGTTGATGATGAAGTTTGAGGAGCAGGTGAAACGATTCCCCTTAGAGCAGAAGATTGGGCAAGAGCTAGCAGCATTGTCCCTTCTGGATGGAGGGTTTGAGGTCAGGACAGACAACGATGAGAGATATCAGGCAAAAGCCGTGATAATCGCCACCGGCAAGCGCCCCCGCCAACTCAATGTACCTGGCGAGGAAAGGCTAAAAGGAAGAGGTGTAACCTATTGCGCAATCTGCGATGGCCCTCTCTTCGCCGATGAGAACGTAGCAGTGATAGGCGGCGGCAACTCAGCGCTGGAAGCTGTATACGATATGGTCAAGATAGCCAAGCAGGTTTACTTGGTGTCCCAGACCCAACTTACCGGAGATCAGATTCTCGTCGATAAGCTAAAGGATATCTCCAACCTAACTATTTTCCTGGAATACGAGGTGACTGAGGTAGAGGGCTAGAGACGTGTGGAAGGAATCACAATCAGGAACTTGAAAAGCAGCGAAGAAAAAAGGATAGAGGTAGGGGGTGTGTTTGTCGAGATCGGGCTTATCCCCAATAATGGTCTTGTCAAGGGCATCACCAAGCTCAATGAGCATGGCGAGGTTGAGGTAACTTGCTCCTGCGAGGCGGGTTTACCGGGGCTCTTCGCTGCGGGAGATGTCACCAATGTACCCGAGAAGCAAATCGTTGTTGCCGCCGGTGAGGGAGCCAAGGCAGCTTTGCAGGCTCAACGCTATCTTCAGAGGATCTAAGGAGGTCTATCCAGATGAGCATCTTTTTCTCAGCTAGGGAGCTTGTCAATATCAGCATCGGCATCGAGGGAAATGGAGCCACATTCTACGATTCTCTGGTTGACTCGACTAAGGATGCTGCAGTCCAAGCGGCCTATAAACATCTGGCAGATAAGGAAAGAGAGCATATCGAAATCTTTCAGAACATGCTTGGCTCGGTGGGGGATTACCAGCCCCCAGAGACACTTACGGAAGAGTATGAAGCCTATCTGAAAGCGCTGATCGATTCCTTTATTTTCACCGATGACAAGGTTGCCCGCGATATAGCACAGAAAGTAAGCAGCGATGTCGAGGCTGTTCAAATCGCCCTTAGCGTGGAGAAGGAATCGATCCTGTTTTACACCGAGATGCGCGAACTCGTTCGCAGTTCTGACCGCGATATAGTAAATAGGGTAATCAAGGAGGAGAAATCTCACATGAGAGAGCTTATCCACCTCAAGAAAAGCCTCATCGGGTAGCAGAGAGAATTGCTGACGAAGAAATCAATTGAAATTCGGAGAAACAGTCAGTTTCGGTAATGAGAGGAGGTGATCAAGATGGGCGTCAAGAAAGATGGAGAGAAGTACCGGTGCAACGTTTGTGGCAATGAGGTGACTGTGACCAAGGTCGGCGGCGGCACACTTGTCTGCTGTGGCGAGAACATGAAGCTGCTAGGGTAGATCGGGTACTATCTGGAGTGTGTCCCCCAAAAAGCAGGTTCCAAGATACCTGCATCTCGTTAGATCGAATAGGAGGCGGGATGACTTTCTGGCAGTGTTCGAAATGTGGTTATCAATTAAAGGCCGAGGAGCCCCCCGAGGAATGCCCTAGCTGCCATGAGAAATGCCTCTTCAGCGACATAAGTTGCTACATTCCTGAATGTGGCGGTGAAGGGAACATAGACCCCAGACTCGCGGGGCGGCAAGTGAACAAAGATTAGGTAAAACGTAGAGGCAGGCAGGAACACCGAAGAAGCTTGTGTCTTGGCCAGCAGAACACGCTGACGCCAAATAATGGCGTCAGCCTCAAAAAAAGGGGGGTAAGCAAATGGCTTATACAGCAAAAGACTACAGCAGCTTGATCGGGATGGAGGGCTTTAGCGACACGCTGCTCAACAACCACTTCACCCTCTATCAAGGCTACGTGACCAACACCAACAAGCTGTTAGACACCCTCGCCACCATGCTCAAGGAAGGCAAGACTGGCACACCGGAATATGCTGAGCTGAAGCGGCGGATGGGTTTCGAATTCAACGGCATGCGATGCCATGAGTACTACTTCGAGAACCTGGGGGGCAAACAGCCGCTAGACAAATCAGGCAAGCTGGGAAAACAGCTAGCTGCGGATTTCGGCAGTTACGAGGATTGGGAGAAGGATTTCAAAGCCACAGCCGCGATGCGTGGTATCGGCTGGACCATCTTATACCAGGATAACCTGACTGGTGCGCTGGTAAACCAGTGGATCAACGAGCATGAGACCGGCCATTTTGCCGGATGCATCCCAGTCCTGGTGCTGGACGTTTTCGAGCATGCCTTCATGATCGACTACGGGCTGAAACGTCCCGACTATATCGCTGCGTTCTTCAACAATATCAATTGGAGTGCAGCGGAAGCTCGCTTGAGGTAGCGGCATCCCTCGCCAAATAGTGGAGTGGATTCCAGGCAGGGAGCTGCAGGTGGAGTCTGTCCACCAAACTCCACTACTAGCTGTTTGCTGCCAGAGACATCGAATTCCATCTTCCTATGCCTCTACCTCTGACATGCCGACCTTCTATGCCTGCAGCCCTCAGGATAACTGGCAGGCAAGGAGATTGCTATTGAATAGCAATACGTCTATTGTATAATAGCAGCCATGATGAGCTCTCTGCGACAGTTCTAGCAGATAGTATATGCCCTGCTTGCGGGAGAAGGTACAACATGAACCTCAAGGCTTTACGGCCGATAAGCTATGGCCTCTACATTATAGGTTCCAGAAAAGGTGACAGGATCAATGGCCAGATCGCGAACACTATAGTTCAGGTCTGCTCCGAGCCACCAACCATTTCCGTAGCCATTAACAAGGGAAACCTCACCCACGAATTCATCAAGGACAGCAAAGTCTTTACCGTTTCAGTCCTGTGCCAGGAAGCCCCGCTGAGCCTGATAGGCAAATTCGGATTCAAATCTGGAAGAGATACGGACAAGTTTGAAGGGATTGACTATGAATTGGGTGATACCCAAGCTCCCATTGTATTGGAGCACGCCGTAGCCTACATGGAGGCTAAGGTAACCAATGAGGTTGATGTGGGAACACATACTATCTTTATAGGCGAGCTTGTGGCTGCTGAGGTCCTCACAGAAGACGAGCCACTGACCTACGCCCATTATCATCAAGTCAAGCGAGGTACTACCCCAAAGACAGCACCCTCTTATATCGAAGAGAAGAACACCAAGAAGGAAGGGGATATCAAAATGGCGAAGTACAAGTGTTCCGTTTGCGGCTACATTTACGATCCCGAGAAGGGCGACCCAGAGAGCGATACCCCGCCAGGAACTCCGTTTGAGGCCCTGCCGGAGGACTGGACATGTCCCGTATGTGGAGCAGCCAAGAGCGACTTTGAAAAGATGGATTAACAAAAAGGAGAAGAGCCCAAACGAGATTCTTGCAGGCCAGGGTGGACAGGAAGGGATTCGACAGTTAAGCTAAGGGTGTCGCGGGGAAGGCGACCTGATTCAGAAGAAATGGCTATCGATGAAGGGCTGCTAAAATCCATCCCCTATTTTTCCGGCCTCAGCACTGCGGAGCTCGATTCGATCAAGGCGCATATCTTCGAGAGAAGTATCGAAGGAAGTGGCTTGATTCTACTTGAAGGCGAGCCCGCAGATGCGATGTACTTTGTCGCCTCAGGCGTGGTCAAGGTATTTAAGACATCGAGTGAGGGCAAGGAGCAGATTCTCTCCTTCGTACGCCCCGGTGAATCCTTCAATGACGTATCTGTCTTCGACGGCGAGCCAAGCATTGCCAGTGCCCAGGCCGTAAAGCCCGCTGTTCTTTATGGGATAAGAAATAGCGACCTTGATTTAATCCTCCGGAATCATCCACAAGTATCCCTGAATGTAATCCGGGTGCTGTCCCGGCAGGTACGACACCTGGTATCGCTGGTGGAAGACCTGTCATTCAAACACGTCATATCTAGGGTAGCCAAGATCCTATTGGAGTACGCCAGCGATGGGACTGAGCCCAAGTCCAGGCTCACACAGCAGGAGATGGCGGCCCTGGCCGGCACCGCCCGGGAGATGGTCGGCAGGTCGCTAAGATCGCTGGAGGATGAAGGGGCAATCAGGTTGGATCACCATCGAATCGTGATTACCAATAAGGAAGCACTCAGAGAAATGGCAGAGAGGTAGCTGGTTGAGACAAAGGTCACAGACAATCGGTATACCTATAGTTTAGCATGGATGCTGGAGGCAGATTAGAATGGATTTGATGCCGGCGCTGGATCGGGAGAAATGTAATGGCTGTGGATTATGTGTCAGGGTCTGCCATTGCAATGCTTTCGTGATGATCGGAAATCTAGTGGCCGTCGTAGAAACAGATTTCTGCGGCTGGTGCACCCACTGTGAAGCCATATGCCCCATGGGAGCTATAAGCTGCCCCTTTGAGATAGTCATTGAGGAGCGCTAGACAGCGCTAAGCCTCACGCCCCTTAATCCCCACCATTGGATAGCTCCCTCCAAATAGACTCATCTCCTCGTCGTTACGCCCCCTAGTGAGACAAAAGTCGCTTACAGAATACATGCCGTGTCCTAGAATACTCTTGACTGGTATATAGGAGCTGACGATGAGGAAGGGAGTTGAAACTGCACCTGAAAAGCGCACATCCCATGCCGGGTGCAGTCATCACTGGGTAATTGAGAGCCCAAGCGGGCCCACCAGCATCGGCATCTGCAAATACTGTGGCACAGTGAAGGAGTTCAATAATTACCTGCCATACTCCTCATGGGATACCTGCCATACTCCTCATGGGAGGAAGATAAGACCGGGCCTAATAAGCGGTCGCGTTTCCTGGGCATCGGTTCTGGCAGCATAACAGACGGCTCCTGAAGCTGCCGGAAACATTCAGCAAACTCTATCATAAGCCCCGCTCTGTGGGATTATGGTTATCCGCTCTTTATCTGGAGGGACACTTGACATCAACTTGACGGTTCCCATTTGCGGATAGTATCTGCCCAGCGAAGAAGGGGCACCCCCTCAGAGCGAGATCGCGCATAGTGCTGGCTAATCTCCTCCAGCTTTTCCTTGGAGCGCCGCTCTGTCAAGATGTTCAGGCCGTCCCTAATCCGTGAGTCCCGATTCCAAAAAGCCCGCCCGCCAGGTGAATTTTCAAAGTTAGCCGCGAGCTCATCGTAATCACCCTCCCCCGGCG
>QIGA01000075.1 GCA_003229915.1 Chloroflexota bacterium | reverse complement strand
GCCTCAGTCAACGCTTCGAGCAGCAGCTTCTCCCTCGGTCGCAGGAGCTGTGAGCAAGCGGGAGATTGAGACAGGCGGTCAGACAGAATATAGGGAGTTTACCGAAGGTAGTGTTATGGTGGAGGCGATGAAGACGGTGGAGTCCCCCAGTTTCCTGTGTATTGTAATATCGTCACGATGATGAAGTAGATCAAAGTCAGCGATACGCCCAGCCAGAGCATATACGTAGCTTTGCGTGAGTCCCTGTATCGGTTAAACGCCCAGGCGATGATACCGCCAATGAAGTTGAACCCAGGAAGCGAGAGTAGGGGCAGCAGCCACCAGGCCCAGGAGACCCGCTCCCGGGACAGCATCTCTCTTCGCTCCTCCGAAACCAGCGCCCCGCACTGCGGGCAGAATATGGACTCCTTGAGGATTGAGGCACGGCAGGCCTTGCAAGAAAACAAAGGCTTCCCGCAGTATTGACAGAAACTCGCGTCAGGGGTAGACCTGCCGCATGTGGGACATTTCACATCATCAGACATCTCACGGCACAAGATACAATCAAACGAGATCAATGTCAATAGCCGCGTGGTTCTCACAGATAAGCTTCCGTAGGTAGCCTCATCGTCAGGAATTTTGCGATGGGTTTACCGAGGTGCTATAGTAAGTCCTCAGGACGCTTCTCAGAGCTGCATTGAGGCTGCGAGGACTCTGCAACCGAGACAGGGAAAAGAACTGAAGCAAGAAGATGCTCCGAAACAATGTTTTCCGAATAGTGGCAGATTCGCTGTCCGTAGCCAGGGTGATCTCGAAAGAGAGAGGAGGCCATCGTGGCGTTTGGTATTTTGTCAGTGTCAGGACTCGGGGTTTCGGAAGGTTTCTTCTTGATTGCTATTCTATTGTATATTCCAGGGCTCTTGGAAAACCGCTGATTCACGTGCTAGGAGACAGTCATGCCAAAGTATTCAGGGGAACCAGGCCATTCATCGTACACCATCTTGGGGCGGCTACGGCACATAATCTGGCAAAGGAAAGCAGCACCACAAACTCCAATAGAAAACTGTTTGATGTAATCGGCAGGGTCAATCAGAAGGATATTGTGATCTTGGCTTTCGGCGAAATCGATTGCAGAATACACATCTATTACCAATACAAGGAAAACGACGAACGAAAGACCATAGGCGAACTAATTGATATCACACATTCAAACTATGGAAGGATCCTGGCAAAGCTACAAAACCTCGGCATTAACTTCGTCGTGTACGGGGTACCTCCTGCAACAAAGGTAAGAAACGAGTACCGCTATCCATTCTACGCTCCCCCCGAAATACATAGCCAGATAAGTGGCATGTTCAATGAAAGACTGAAGCGATTATGCGAGAAGAACGGCTACCAGTATATCGACGTCCATTCCACATTCTCAGATAAGGATGGCTTCATGTTGAAAGAATATGCCGCTGACGAAATACATCAGAATGGCAAAGTTGTAGATTTCGTGAAAAGAGAGCTGAGCGAGCAACTTGGAATCAGTATCTGAACATAACCCTTTGCCCTGGGGAGCATCATGGCTTTCCCTAATTGCTCCAGTATGTTAGACTATTAAGGCAGAAACCAGATACGGTTGCGTCACAAAATCCGAGCCACAAACCAGATCGCTAATCGGTACGTGGGTTGTTCTGCTGGTCTGAAGATAGCTGATTTGCTAGAAAGGACTGAGTACCTCCTAGATCAGAACAAGCAAGCAGTAGTCGGTATTCTTAGACTGAAGGGTTTTCATCTACACAATCTAGGAGGTAGGTAGTGCGCATAGCGATAGGCTCAGACCATGCTGGATTCGGCTTAAAGCAGGCTATGATGAGCCTGCTCTCCGAACTGGGGCATAGCTACGAGGACTTTGGATGCTATGACACGAGTTGTGTTGATTACCCCGATATAGGGCAGCCCGTAGCCGAGGCGGTATCGCAAGGTAGATTTGACCACGGCATTCTGATTTGTAGCACGGGAGTAGGCATGTCCATTGCTGCCAACAAAGTGCGTGGGATCAGAGCGGCCCTGTGTCAAGATACCTTTAGCGCGCGGCGTGCTCGGGAGCACAATGATGCCAATGTCCTCTGTCTCGGCGAGTGGGTCATCGGGCAAGGTCGGGCGCGCGAGGTTGTTACCATCTACCTGTCTTCTGAGTTTGTTGGTGGCCGACACGCTCGCAGGGTGGAGAAGATAGACGCCCTTGAAGCCAAATAGCAGTGCGGTGCACTACTACCAGACTATTTCAGGCAAGGAATAAACACAGTGGCCAATGTGCTGGATAGGGTGAATAGCCCTGCTGATCTCAAGGTTCTCACTCCTTCTGAGCTAACTCAGCTCGCAGACGAGATACGAACCGAGATGGTGAATACCGTGACCAAAACTGGTGGCCATCTAGCCTCCAGTCTGGGTACGGTTGAGCTTGCTATCGCCCTGCACCGAGTATTCGACAGCCCAAGAGACAAGACCATCTGGGATGTGGGGCATCAGTGCTATGCCCACAAGATGCTTACGGGGCGGAGGGAAAGGTTTGAAACGCTGCGTCAGCACCGGGGTCTGTCTGGATTCCCTGATACCGCTGAGAGTCCCCACGATGCCTTTAGCACAGGTCATGCCTCCACATCGGTCTCAGCAGCCCTAGGCATCGCTATGGCGCGAGACCTGGCAGGCGATGATTATCATGTGGCCGCCATTATAGGCGACGGTGCTCTGACAGGCGGGATGGCTTTGGAGGGGCTAAATCAAGCAGGTCACCTCGGCGCCAAAATCATAGTCATCCTCAACGACAACGCAATGGCGATATCACCCAGCGTCGGTGCCGTATCTCGCACGCTTCACAGACTTACACTTGACCCCAGGTACTATCGAGCCAAGGAAGGGGCAGGGCGCGTGATCAAGAGATTTCCCTGGGGAGGCGCAGCCTGGGGGTCTATGAATCGTCTCAAGAGCGGTATCAAGGAGATGCTCATTCCAACCCAGCTCTGGGAAACCCTGGGATTCAAATATGTTGGCCCCGTCGATGGACACAACATAGCTGACATCGAGGATGCACTATCCAGGGCACGTGCCTATTCCCCTGGGCCAGTCTTTATCCACATCGTGACCACAAAGGGAAAGGGCTACGAGCCTGCTGAAGATGATTGCATCAAGTTTCACGGCATATCAGGAAAGTACCATATCGGCAACGGGAACCTTTCCTATAGCGAAGTCTTCGGCAGGACTCTGTTGCGTCTCTTTCGGGAAGATGAGAGACTGGTGGCCATTACTGCGGCTATGATGGAAGGGACTTGTTTGAATATAGTAGCTGAAGAGTTCCCGGGGCGCGTCTTCGACGTGGGCATCTGTGAGCAACACGCAGTGACATTCGCTGCTGGGCTCGCCAGTCAGGGTTATATCCCAATCACTGCTGTCTACTCTACTTTCCTGCAGCGAGCATTTGACCAAGTCCTCCACGACGTCTGCATGCAAAACCTGCCAGTCATCTTTGCCATCGACCGGGCTGGCATTGTGGGCGAGGATGGCAAGACACACCAAGGAACCTTCGACCTCTCTTACTTAGGTTGTATCCCCAATCTGGTGATATGCGCACCTAGAGATGAAAACGAGATGGGGCACCTGCTCTACACCGCAGTGAAGGCTGGATGTCCCATGGCTATTCGATATCCTCGTGGTGACAGCCTGGGAGTACCACGGGATGAACATCTCGAAGAGTTGCCCATAGGGAAGGGAGAGCTACTCATCCCAGGAGATGACCTCGCTATTATAGCTATCGGTTCCGCTGTGATTCCCTCGGTGGAAGCAGCCAGGATTCTTAGGGAAAAGGGTATCGACTGTGCAGTGGTCGACGCTCGTTTCGCTAAACCCCTGGACGCTGATCTTATTCTGGAAGTGGCGAGCAGAACAAAGAGAGCAGTCACAGTTGAGGAGAATGTTCTCGCCGGCGGCTTTGGCAGCGCGGTACTCAGCCTCCTCTCCCATAATGTCGAAGTCAACCTCCTGCGCCTCGGCATACCTGATGAGTTCGTCGAGCATGGCCCACAGGAACTTCTCCGCGCCAACTATGGCCTTGATGCCAAGGGAATAGCGCATAGAATCTTATCCTCCTTCCCTGAGTTGAGCCATATCTCGCCTCCCGTGAGAACCAAGTGATGAAAATACGACGCTTGTCTATCATTTGAGCGTGCTATGAAGCGAAGAGAAAGGCCCGATAATGGTTAAGTCCGATAAAATAAACACTGTAGACCTCGATGAGATTTGGAAGCGATTTCGGCCTGACCTGGAAGCTGAGCTAAAATACGTTGTCGGTAGAGCTTCTTTGCCATTATATAACATGATGCGCTACCATATGGGCTGGATCGACGAATTCGGTCGTACCCATGAGGGTACAGCCGGCAAAAGGCTCCGCCCCCTCCTCTGCCTCCTCGCTTGCCACGCACTTGGTGGGCAGTGGCGGCAAGCACTCCCCGTGGCGGCCGCTGTAGAACTGGTGCACAACTTCTCCCTTATACACGATGACATACAGGATTCGAGCACGGAACGCAGAGGAAGGCCCACTGTCTGGCACGTTTGGGGGCAACCTCAGGCGATTAATGTTGGTGACGCCATGCATGCCCTGGCTCTATCATCTTTGCTACGGTTGGAAGATACAGGTGCCTCACATACCAAAACGGTGCGGGCCGCCCGCACAATGGGTGAAGCTAGTCTGAGGCTCTCCGAGGGTCAGTACCGCGATCTCAGTTACGAGAATTACCTCAACATCAATGTCAACGACTATCTGTCAATGATCAGTGGCAAAACAGCTGCCCTCTTCGGCTGCTCACTCGAAATCGGGGGCGTTATGGCCACAGACGACGAATCAATCATATCGCGCATGCGCAGTTTCGGGCAGAATTTGGGAATGATCTTCCAGGTGCATGATGATGTCTTGAGCATCTGGGGCGATGAGAGCACCACCGGCAAATCCAGCGTCTCTGACATACAAACGAAAAAGAAAACGCTGCCCGTTATCTATGCCCTGGAGAAAGCAACAGGACCGGATAGAGAGCGCTTGCGGCATATCTACCAGAAGGAGACAGTCGATCGCGCCGATGTAGAGGATGTAATGCGAGTGCTGAACAAGCTCAATGCCCGGAGCTATGCCCAAGATATGAGCAAGAAGTATTACGACGAGGCTCTTGCTGAATTGAATGCTTTGGATATCCCCAAACCTGAAAAGGCTGAGCTGGAGGCGGTAGCCTCCTTTATCCTTGACCGCATATATTAATCGCCAGAGCCAGCGAACCCCGACCCTTAGCCCCACTCAGAGTATAGAACTTTTGGCTAAGTCGTTGTATAATCAGCAAGCCTTGAGTAGCTGGGCATGACCGGGCCCAAAA
>QIGA01000210.1 GCA_003229915.1 Chloroflexota bacterium | reverse complement strand
GATACTCAAGCCCGTTCTCTGGCGGCCTTCCGGTCTCAGCCTGGATCCAAGTGCTGACGATGAGGTCAGGGGTCCAGCGGGGATCGCCGAATGTCTCCCACACGGGGTCAGGACCTACGCGAATGGCCTGCTCGGGGCAGGCATCCACACAAAAGGCGCCCATCTCCTGGCATACTGAGGGGCCCACGCAGAGGTAAGACCTTGGGGCCAGCATGCGAGTTCCAGCCTTCACATGCACCCCGTAGGCGCAGACCTCAGCGCACTTGCCGCAGGCGACACAGGCGCTGGTCCTGACCACTTTGTATTTGGGGAGGCTGTTCCTGTATCTTGAACCACAGATGTCGACCAATGCCTCCGCCATGGGGAATGTCCACGGCTGCGGCGCTGGAGAGGAGGTCGGCCTCTCCACCGCTGGCCCTCTGGTGGTGGCATCCCATCCGGGGTTGCCGGAGGAAAGCACGGCACCAGTCCGCATGCCGAAAATCGGCGCGAAGTTATCCTTTTCGAGGTCATCGAAGAACATAGCCCTGCCAACCTCTCCCCGGAGCCTGCGAACCTCTCGTATGCCCATAGCGCCCATCACCTCGATAAGCTGGGAATGCCAGGCGCCAATGAGGTTGACAATACGCTGAGCGCCGTATTCCTCCGGCACTTCGTCCAGGTGAACCGGGCACTCAATGCCATCGCCACAATGCTTGCACAGGCGGCACTCGAGAGCGACAATAATGGCGAGGTCAACGCCCACGCCATCAGCGCCGCAGATGATGATCTTAGCCACGTGCTCAGCCATACCGATACCGCCGGAAACCAATACAGTGACCTGCTCCCGGATCGAGCTATCCACCAGCCGGAGGTGGACCTCGCGAATCAGTCCTGTAATGAAATCATCTTCGCGCTCTCCCAACCCCCTTCCCTTGGGACTGGCTTGCAGATGGATGACTTCCGCCCCTGCCCTGGCGAGTTGGGCTGCCCTCTCGGCAGCGTGAACGTCCAGGGGTAAGCGTATCGAGGTGACTGTATTCGGACTCTGCCCTTTTATCCTGGTCACAGCGTCCATGACCTCATCGCAGTAGGCGAGTTCAAGGATGGGAGCGCCTGCAACAGCGGAGATGGAGTGCTTCTTGGTGTCGAGCTTGACCACCAGGTGTTCACGGTACTCGGCCAGGCCCCCCAGGGCTTCCTCAAAGTCGGCAACCACGAGCGTGTTGAGACCCACAGCGGCCTTTGCGATGGCCTTTCGAGTAGACTTGCCCATGATCTCGACGGCAGGCAGATCGAGGATGATAGGTATCGGTATTTCCACGAATGGTGGAGGATCGGTCAGTAGATTCCCATTATCATCGAACTCGAGCCTCTCCGGTCTCCTGCCCAGTTCGATCACGGTGCTGATGTACTCGCGGCCATGGATGCCGTCGCGGGTGGGCCGCACGATCTCAGACATATCCGTCCACATTTGATCGAAGCCGGGGCCGCAGAACGGGCCGCGATATCCTGCGCCCGAGACCGGGATCTTTCCTGTCTCCGCCTGATCCCATATCTTGGCGATGATATCGGGCGTCCAGTAATCATCTCCCAGTTCCTTGAAGCGTGGGTTGGTGGCTCTGGAGAGGATGTTCTTCTTGCATTCCTGGACGCAGCGCATACATCCTGCACACATGTTATCGCCGGTATTGACGATCTGGTAGGGGTCGAACTCACGCATACCATAGACATTGTAGATACATGAATCCCTTTTCACGCACTTTAGACACCCCAGGCATCCCTCTATCTCGAACGAACAATACTTGGGTATGGGTGAATGTCTCGGTGCTAATTGCTTGAGATGAACATGGTATTTTTTCGGCATGGTCCCTCACCCCGTTTTGTGGCCGGTAAGATCGTTATTGCTGTGGCTCCGGACGAGGGAGGAGGCCTGCCTGCTCAATAATATCAGGCAGCATTTCCTCCGCCTCGATGGCCTGCAAATGGACCCCCTTGATACCTGGGATCTGGCGAACCTCGTTAATCAGTTCAACCGTGATCTTGATACCCTCGCTCCTTTGATCTGACGCGGCCTGCATACGCTCGATGGCCTTTTCGGGCACTACAACCCCGGGCACGCTCTTGTTCATGTACTTGAGCATGTTGGCGGAGCGGGGTACGATGATTCCTGCCAGGATCGCCGCTTTATCGGTAAGACCCATCTCCAGGGCTTTCTCGACCTGGGCGGCGAACTTTGGCACATCATATACCGCCTGGGTCTGGATGAAGTCGGCCCCTGCCGCAACCTTCTTGGCCAGACGGAATGCTCTGAACTCCTGGGGCGGCCCCAGTGGTGTCCAGGCTGCGCCTATAAAGAATGACGCTGGCTCGGTTATGGAGTCGCCGCCGTCCTGGACTGCTTCATCACGCAGCCCCTTCATGATGGACAGGAGTTGAATAGAGTCGACATCATAGACCTTCTTTGATCCGGGGTGTCCTTTAAGCTTACCCCTAGCACTAGCTTTCTGGTGGTCACCGGAGATGCAAAGGCAGTTCCTGATCCCCATGGCCCATGCCCCAAGGAGGTCCGACTGGATGGCGATGCGGTTTCGGTCCCGGCAAGTCATCTGCATGACCGGCTCGAGACCCTCATCTAGAAGGATCTTTGCCCCGGCGATGCTGGACATGCGGACCACCGCGGTCTGATTATCAGTTACGTTATAGGCGTCCGCCAAACCCTTGAGCAGCTTGGCCTTCTCCCTGACCGCATCGGCATTGGGGCCGCGGGGCGGTCCGACTTCCACAGTAACCGCAAAATGCCCCTCAGAAAGTACACGCTCTAGACGGCTTCCTACACGCAAGCTCATAGTCGGAGATCCTCTCTCAAAATCCTCTTAGGCCCACCATGGTCACTGTTTGACCAGTCCTTGGTCTTCTTTATCTCTAACAGTGCGTCAACCTTGCCCCGGGCCTGGGCCCTTTCGTAAATCAGGTGCCATATGCAATCTATGTTCTCGTCGATCTCGCATTTGCCGCCATCACGGGTTCCCCCGCAGGGGCCGTTCAGGATGCTCTTTGCACAGCGGGCAATAGGGCAGAGCCCAAGGGTCTCCCCCAACACGCAATCGCCGCATGCCACGCATCTGGCGGCCCACAGTCCCGGTTCCTCACGGATGGCTAGTGCGGTAGTATTCACCCCCGGGTAGATCGGAACCTCAGAAAAGCGCTCGGCCAGGGCTTGAACGCCGATGCCGCACGCCAAGCTCACCACCGCGTCCACCTCCATGATTGTGGGAGCGAGACCCTCGACAAACTCCCACTCGCACTGGCGCTCCAGAGTATTGGTGCAGACCTCGATCGGGTTGCTGTCCTTTATCATTGCCATCCGGAGGAGAGGCGCCAAGGTCTCAACCTCCCGTTCTCCTCCGGCCGCACATTCAGCAACGCAAGTGGCACAGCCCACGACCAGTACTTTCTTATGTCCTCGAAGCTTCTCAACGACTTCGGGAATGGGTTTCCATTCCGCGACGATCATAATTTTACTCCTTTTAAGGGGTTTCTTCCCAATGGCCGAACGGCACTGGCGCGTTCATCAGCAAGGGCCATGAGCTCTTCTGAGGAGAGGTTCCATCCCTGGGCCATACTCAGGCGGTCCGCTCCCATGCCCACCTCATCCAGAAGGGCTCGCGCATACTTCATGCGCTTTTCGGCTCGGACGTTTCCTACCAGGAACTGGCATTTATTTTCCAGGCAGGGCACCATCAAAACTCCTTCAACGCCCTGTTCGATCAGCTTCACGAGATCCCGTGTTTCGATTTTGCTGCTGCAGGGCATCATCACAAACCGAACCTTGAACCCGGCACCCTGCTTTGTTCCCTCCGGTAGGTGATTGTGATCCGCCAGAGCCCTCCCACAGTAGAGCACCAGGATCTCAGGCTCAAAACGATCGCTCATTTGCTGTTGCGTACCTCCAATTAGTCCTCATTATAGCCTGACTGGAATCCCTCGTTTGGCCAGATACTCTTTTGCCTCACGAATACTGTAGGTTCGGTAATGAAAAATGCTTGCGGCCAAAACAGCGTGCGCTTTGCCATATTCAAAGGCATCGCGGAGATGTTCCAGGTTGCCTGCGCCACCACTGGCGATGACCGGCACCACAACAGCTTCGCTGATAGCGCTGGTCAGTTCCAGATCGTATCCCCTCTGCTGTCCATCCTCATCCCAACTGGTTAGAAGTATCTCCCCAGCGCCCAAGTCGACGGCCTGCTTTGCCCACTTGACGGCATCGAGCTCCGTCGGTTCCCGCCCCCCGTGTGTCAGGACTATCCACTCAGCCACGTTGTCTCCTCTTGCTCTCCTCGCATCGATGGCCACGACGATGCACTGCGATCCGAACCTCTTTGCCCCCTCTGTGATAAGCTGGGGGTTGAGCACCGCCGCAGTGTTGATGGATGTCTTGTCGGCTCCTGCCTCCAGCATTTTTCGCATATCATCAATGCCCCGCAGCCCGCCACCGACGGTTAGGGGGATGAAAACCTGCTCTGAGACGCGCTGGACTACATCCACCATAGTTTCGCGGCCTTCAGGCGTCGCCCCGATGTCCAGAAAGACCAGCTCATCGGCTCCTTGCTCGTAATAGAATGCGGCCAGCTCCACAGGGTCGCCAGCGTCGCGAAGATCAGTGAAGCTCGTGCCTTTGACCACCCGGCCGCCGGTCACGTCCAGACACGGAATAATCCTCCTGGTCAGCATCTACCTCTCCACGACGGCTATTTTCAAGAAGTTATCGTACATTTTCAAGCCGAACTCGCCGCTTTTCTCTGGGTGGAATTGAGTCGCTATCACGTTGTCCCGAACGATCACGCTGCATAGGGATACGCCATATTCAGTGGTCCCGGCCACAACTACGGTATCATCGGGATCGGCGTAGTAGCTATGGACGAAGTAGAAGTTCGCCTCATTGGGAATGCCATCGAAAATGGGATGCTCGATCACCTGTTTCACCTGATTCCAGCCCATATGGGGCACCTTGAGCCCCGGGGGCAGCCTTCTCACTGTTCCGGGAATCACTCCCAAACACTCATTTGATCCGTCTTCCTCACTGACTGAAAGCAGGACTTGCATACCCAGGCAGATTGCGAAGAAAGGCCGGCCCAGATGTATTACCTGCTGTATCGCATAGTCCAGGCCGTATTCTCTCAGGTGGCGCATAGTATCCGCAGCAGCACCGACGCCGGGGAAAATGACTGCGGAGGCATTGAGCACGTCACCTGGATCATTTGTCACCTTGGGCTGGCAGCCCAATTTGATCAGAGCATTGGCAACGCTGCGCAGATTTCCAGCGCCATAGTCAATTACGGCGATCACTTGACCTCTCTTCGATGCTCAGCATGAGCACTTTATTGAGATAGAACGTGAGTATTCTCCGTGAATTCTACCGGCAAATGCCGCAGGC
>QIGA01000209.1 GCA_003229915.1 Chloroflexota bacterium | reverse complement strand
CATCTGGGGACCTAACCGAAAGACCTGAAAGGCAGGGGGTCGGAATTGCATTTTCGGCCAAAAAAGAAGCCGCCATAGCCGACGGCTCCCGTGCCTGGTTCGTGTCTGTAGTGGTGGGCGGTACAGGACTCGAACCTGTGACCCCCTGCGTGTAAAGCAGGTGCTCTAACCAACTGAGCTAACCGCCCGCGTGGCGCGCTTGGCGGGGCTTGAACCCACGACCTCAGCCTCCGCAGGGCTGCGCTCTATCCAACTGAGCTACAAGCGCGGAATGTCGTAACGGGGCAACAAAGTGCCGGAGGGGAGATTTGAACTCCCACGCCCTTGCGGACACTACGCCCTGAACGTAGCGCGTCTACCATTCCGCCACCCCGGCCCACAGATGCTACTTACGGGGAAAAACGGCAGCAGTCAACCTGCTCCGAAACCAATTATAGCGTGTCAATATTTTGGGGTCAAACGTTGCAGCACCTGAGAACGCTTGGAGCAGATTGGCCGCTGTGCGAGATCAGACTCTACGATTTGTGCCTCTGGACAAACCGCCTCATGCGCCTAAGCGCCTCTCTTATTTCGTCGAGCGCAGTAGCGTAGCAGCAGCGCACATATCCCTCCCCACTGCCACCGAAAGCCACGCCTGGTACTACGGCTACTCTCTCCTCGATGAGAAGCTTCTCGGCGAACTCCTCAGAGGAAAGTCCAGTTACCGCAACCGAAGGAAAAGCATAGAACGCACCCTTCGGCTCAAAGCAGGAGAGCCCAATGGCATTCAGCCCTTTTACCATCACCCGCCGCCGCCGATCATAGTCAGCAACCATCTCCTTGACCGCAGCCTCTCCGGACTTCAGTGCCTCAATAGCTGCCATCTGAGCCATTATAGGCACGCACATCATGGTATACTGGTGGATCTTGGTCATCGCCTCGATAATCTCTTCTGAGGCTGCGGCATAGCCTATCCGCCACCCTGTCATGGCGTAGGCTTTGGAGAATCCACCGAGAAATATCGTGCGTTCTTTCATCTCGGGAAGGCTGGCAATGCAGACATGCTTGACTCCATAAACCAGTTGGTCATATATCTCGTCCGAGATCATAACCAAGTCATGTCTTTGGGCAAGCTCGGCTATCTCCTCCAGATCAGCTTTTTCCATCACCGCACCGGTGGGATTGTTGGGATAGCCCAAGAGAATCGCTTTTGTGCGACCGGTAATACGTTTTTCAATATCGGCTGCCTTGACTCTAAAGTTGTTCTCGACCGTGGTCGGCACCGGCACAAATCTCCCTCCCGCCAGCAAGGTGCTAGGCTCATAGGCAACATAGGTAGGCTCAGGGGAGATAACCTCGTCCTTGGGATTGATAATAGCCCTCATCGCAAGGTCGAGTCCTTCGCTTACTCCCACCGTGACCAGGATTTCGCTATCGGGGTCATAAGTCAGGCCGTAGCGCGCGCTCAGGTTTCGGGAGAGCTCTTGCCTCAGTTCCAGCATGCCTCGGTTCGAGGTATACATGGTGTAGCCCTTCTCGATGCCTGAGATACCAGCCTCGCTGATATGCCAGGGCGTGGCGAAGTCAGGCTCGCCAACCCCCAAAGAAATGACGTCTTCCATGGTGGCCAACATGTCAAAGAACTTCCTGATGCCAGAGGGAGAGAGCTCCCCGACACGCTGCGAAATCCTTGCGCGCCCACGCTGGGAACGGCCCTGGGGACGCCTGGCCGACATCTACCGACCTCCTTTACTATAGAGTCAACGGCTGCCGCCGCACTTTCTCTTGGCCTTCGAGGACCTCTCCGTCCTCCTTGTATGGCTTAAGGAAGAAGTGAGTCACGGTACCCTGAACCGATTCGAGTGCGGCCAGCTTCTCAGAGACGAACTTCGACACGTCATGCTCGGTCTTAGCCACCACGAATACGGCCAGATCATAGGGCCCTGAGACCAGGTATACCGAATGCGCCTCAGAGAAGCGATATATACGCTCGGCGATCGCATCGAAACCTACGTCCTTCTGCGGCTGAATCTTTACCTCAATGAGCGCTCGCACCCGTTCATCCTCAAGCTTATCCCAGTTAATCACCGTTTTGTATTTGACGATGACACGATTTTTCTCAGCCTCTTCGATCGTTTTCCGTACCTGTGCTACAGACAGGCCAGTCATAGCTGATATTTGCTTCAGAGTTACTTTGGCATCCTTTTCCAGGATTTCAAGGACTTCCCTGTTCATCCCTGCCCCCCTTTGCGCTGCTCACTACCCATTCCTGGACCAGCCAGCGGTCGCTGTCCTCATAATAGCAAAGCTCAAACAGCCTGTCATCCTCGGAGCGTAATCGAAAGCGCTTTGCTCCAGGCTCCCGCCATTCACCTTCAATCTCCCTCACCCTGTGCACACGACCTTCCCAGAGAAAGGAGGTTGGCCGCTCGGCGGATGTCCGCCCGGCGTAGCAAGTCACCTGCGTCAGATCATGTTCCATCTAAACTGCTGGCCTCCTCTGCCGCCACTCCGTCGCCTGCTCATAGGCGAAGGCCACCCGCAGCAGGATCTCCTCCGAAAAAGGCTTGCCCATGATCTGCATGCCCACGGGCAGACCGTCGACAAACCCCGCTGGCACGGAAATCCCCGGGATGCCAGCGATGTTTACGGGTTGAGTGCAGACGTCAGCCAGGTACATCTGCAGCGGGTCATCCACCCTCTCCCCGATGCGGAAGGGCACCGTTGGAGAAGTGGGGGTGACTAGAACATCACATTTGGCAAAGGCATCAGCGAATTCCCTGGTGATCAGGGTGCGCACCTTCTGCGCCTTAAGATAATAGGCCTCATGATAACCGGCAGAGAGCGCATAGGTCCCCAGCATGATGCGCCGTTTTACCTCGGGCCCGAATCCATATTGCCTGGTTTTCCCCATAGCATCCCACATGCTCTCCGCATCGCGCGCGGAGAAGCCATATTTCACCCCATCATAGCGCGCGAGATTGGCCATGGCCTCTGATGGGGCGATGATATAGTAGCAGGCAAGCGCAGCATGCGTACTGGGCAGTGATACGTCCCAGTCCAACTCAGCTCCAAGCTCCTCCAGCTTGCCAATAGCCTGCCGCACGACCTGCTCCACACCGCTCTCAATGCCCTCGGCAAAGTATTCCTTGGGTATCCCGACTCGCAGATCCTTCAGGTCAGGAATGAGCGATTTTGTATAGTCGGGCACCGGCCGGTCGACAGATGTGGAATCCCTCGGGTCGTGACCGGCGATGACGTTCAGCACCAGCGCGCAGTCAGTTACGTCCTTGGTCACCGGGCCGATCTGGTCAAAGGAACTGGCGAAGGCAACCAGGCCATATCTCGAAACTCGCCCATAGGTTGGCTTGAGCCCAACGACGTTGCAGAAGCCTGCAGGCTGGCGAATGCTGCCCCCTGTATCCGAGCCCAGCGCATAGATTGCCCCACCAGCGGCCACCGCGGTTGCGGGGCCGCCACTGCTACCACCAGGGACGCGTTCCAAATCCCAGGGATTATGCGTAAGGTGAAACGCTGAGTTCTCCGTGGAGGAGCCCATGGCGAACTCATCCATATTCCCTTTGCCCACCATAACCATACCCTGGGCGTTCAATTTCTCGACCACAGTGGCGTCGTAAGGAGGTACGAAGTTCTCCAGCATCTTCGAAGAACAGGTAGTCCTCGTTCCCTTTGTGCACATGTTATCCTTAAGCAGCATCGGAACACCCGTCAATGGGGAGCACGCACCTGCTCGGATGCGCTCGTCGGCCTGCCTGGCCTGATCAAGAGCCAGGTCTTTGGTGAGGGTAACGAAGGAACAAACCTTGCCTTCAACCTCATCAACGCGCTCAAGCACTGCTTTCGTAAGCTCCGCTGACGAGATCTCGCCCTTTTTCAGTAGCCGATGTGCTTCGTGGATGGTAAGATCGTATTGCGCCATTATCCCTTGCCTCTTGCTATGCCAAGGTATTCACTGTACTCCACCAAGTGAGCGAGCGCCCTGGCCGCCCGCTCCGGATTGGGGTAAGGGATAACGTGGTTCTGTTCCAGCTTCTTATAGACTCCACCCGTTTTCGCGGTGGGAACACCCATGTTGGAGATAATTATTGGCTTCTGATACTTGCTCATTAGCTCCATCGACTTGTCCAGGTCCTTCAACTCGCTGTCTTCCGCCGTTTCTAACCATCGATCGACCTGATCGCTCACAGAAGATGGCAGAGGAACCCACTTGGCGTAGCTGGCGGCTACCCCGGCGCCACCAATTATCATGGTGGCATCAACGTTCTCATCGTCCATCAGAGTCCAAAGGCAGGGATAGCTGAACTGGTCTCCACCGGTTTCAACCGGATTTCCATGGGACCACCTTCGTGACAGTATGGAGCTCAACTTGTCTATCGTGGCCGGCGATAGCAGAGGCAGATCCAGCCCTTGCCTCATCAGAGCGTCCGCCGCCATTACAGCCGCACCACCGGCTATCGAGAACACCCCTACCCTCCTTCCCCGGGGCAGGGGCTGTCCCAGCAGAACCAAGACAACATCGATCAGCTCGCTAACCTCTTCTACCCTTATCACGCCACACTGTTTGAACGCCGCCTCGAAGACCGCATCCGACCCCGCCAGGGCCGCAGTGTGCGACAGCGCGGCTCTGGCGCCAGCCTCCGTTCGACCTGCCTTCAGGAGAACGATAGGCTTCTTCCTGGTGATCTCCCTTGCCAGCTCAAAAAAGCGTCTGCCTTCCCTTAGACCCTCGACGTAGCCCAGGATAATCTCCGTTTCGTCATCGTACGCAAGATACTCCAGATAGTCCTCAAAGTGCAGATCGGCCTCGTTCCCACTGCTGATATACTTGCTGAAGCCCAAGCCCACCTCACACGCCAGGGCAACGATCGCCTGGCTCGTGTTGCCACTTTGAGTAATGAGCGCCAGAGACCCCTTTGCCACCTGGGGCAGGTAGGGCACCGTGAAAAAGTCAGAGCTGGTATCGAAATGACCCATGCAGTTTGGGCCTACGAAGCGTATCCCACCACGCCTCGCAATTTCGAGTACTTCCTGCTCGATTCTCGCCCCTTCTCCTCCAGTCTCGCCGAGCCCGCCAGTGATTATGACAGCAGTCTTGACTCCCTTGGATACGCAATCCCTCATAGCTGCAGGAACATCCTGAAAGGGAACCGTTATCACAGCGACATCTACGGCTCCAGGTACTTCTACTATACTCGGATAAGCCCTCACCCCCTGCACTTCGGCCTCATTCTTGTTCACGGCGTAGATATCTCTGCCTCCCTTGGCGAGCATGAGGTTGAGGATATGATAGCCCCACTTGCCCAGGTTATTCGAAGCGCCGATCACCACCGCCGATTTCGGATTAAATAGATAATCTAGCTGTTGCCTAAGACTCATGACTTCGCTCGGGCTACCGGGGTGATTATTCCAGAACTGCC
>QIGA01000231.1 GCA_003229915.1 Chloroflexota bacterium | reverse complement strand
TATGGGCTAGTATGCTCTCGCTATGCTCGTAAGCGTCCGTCATAAGCGCCCCCGTAATCCCATTCTTCGCCAACCCGCAGCGGTTCCCCGCAAAGCTATAAAGATTGTTGAGAAGCGTTTCTGAACGCCTTTTCAATAACTGCTTTGGTGCAATATTCTCAAACAAGGAGGAGCAAATGGCCGAATCGAGCTACGAATCGCTGTTTTCCCCAGGTCGAATCGGAAAAATGGAGTTGAAGAACCGCATCGTTTACCCGCCGATGGGCACCAACATCTGTACGTTCGAAGGAGAAGTCACCGACAGATTGAAAGCGTACCACGCGGCACGGGCAGGCGGTGGCGTCGGACTGGACATTGTCGAGAACGCCGCCGTCGACACCCACATGGAAGGGCCGAATAAGGGAAGTGTAGCACGGCTGCCCTTCGGACTGAACATCGATGAGGATAGACACATTCCAGGATTGCGCGATCTGGCACAGCTCATCAAGGACAATGGGGCCAAGGCCGCTCTGCAAATCTACCATGGCACCCTGTGGGCGATGCCTCCACAGAGACCTGTGTTCGGAGCTGAACTGCCGCGGGAACTGCCCGAGGATGCTATCGTGGAGTTCACGGTTCGTTTCGCCGAAGCCGCAAAGCGGGCCAAGGACGCTGGATTCGACGCCATAGAGATCCATGGCTCCAACATCAATTTGCAGACTCAGTTTCGCAGCAGTGTCTGGAACAAGCGCAACGATAAATATGGTGGCAGCGTGGAGAACAGGGCACGGTTCATGTGCGATACTATCAAGGCCGTCAAGAACGTGGCGGGAAAAGAATTCCCGGTATGGTGCCGGATTAGCCTGTTCGAGGTGTTCTACACGGCAGGCGGTAAAGTGGCCGAGTATGGTGTCACGCTCGAGGACACCCTGGCGCAGGTGCCCATGTTCGTAGAGGCGGGAGTGGATGCCATCCATCTCTCGGCCTTCGGTTTCTACGACTATACCATAGTATATTACCCTATTTCACCGGTACCGCCCATGAGTGCTGGTACCTACCTCGACATGGCTGAGAAGGTCAAGAAGGCGGTCAAGGTACCTGTGATCGCTGCAGGACGGATCTCTCCTGAGGCCGGTGATCTTGCCATCAAGGAAGGCAAGCTCGATTTCGTTTCCATGGGCAGGGCGCTACAGGCTGATCCCGAGCTGCCCAAAAAGGTGGCTGCAGGCAACAGGAAGGATGTTGTCCCATGCATCGCCTGCAACCACTGTTTTGAGACGGTGTCGTGGGCAGACGGCGTGATTTGCGTGGCGAACCCCGCTATAGGCAGAGAGCAGGAATTCGAGATCAAGAAAGCAGACAAGCCTAAGAAAGTGATTGTCGCTGGCGGGGGGCCGGCGGGCATGTCGGCAGCGCAGATAGCCGCAAGGAGAGGGCACGATGTATTGCTGTATGAGAAGGAGAAGAAGTTGGGTGGGCAGTTAGATGCAGCGGCCGTACCTCCTCATAGAGGAATACTCCGCTCTGTGACTACCTACCTGGCAAACCAACTGGTGAAGCACAAAGTCAAGGTGGAGCTTGGAAAGGAGCTGACCCTGGAGGAGGTTGAGAAACTTGGGCCGGATGTATGTATCCTCGCCACTGGCGCCAGCCCCATAATCCCTGAGGATATCCCGGGACTGAGCGAACACCCTCACGTTGTGACCGCTGTGGATGTCCTTCTCGGCAGGGCAGAGGTAGGAGACAGGGTAGTTATCATCGGCGGAGAAAGGGTCGGCTGTGAGACTGCTGAGCTCCTCGCGGACAGGGGTAAACAGGTGACCGTCACCAAGAGGGGGCCACACATGGCCGATAAGATGAACCCCGACATGAGATTGAACCTCGTTGACAGGCTGAAGGAGAAAGGTGTTCGCTTGCTTACCAATGTCCTGTACCTGGGTGTAACCGAGACCGGTGTGGGCATCCACGTGCGGGGGGGCGTGACGTCAATGGCGGAAATCGCGGCTGATGGCATGAAGAATATCCCCGCTGACACCATTGTGATCGCCGCCGGGGCGAAGCCGAATAACGAACTTGCGCAGGCTCTCGAAGGCAAGGTCCCTGAGCTGTACAGCATCGGTGATTGCGTCGAGCCCAGACGTATACTTGAAGCCATACACGAGGGCTGGAAGGTGGCACTCGAAATCTAAGGAGGTGCCAAAGATGGCGCAGCTAAAGCTGAATCATTTGAAGTTAGACCACATTGCCGCCGTGGTCAGGGACATCGAAAAGGCGGTGGACTTCTACTCCAAGGCATTTGCGCTGGACTTCGAGGAGATCGCGGAGCACCAACTGCCACCTGACGTGATAACCAGGGGTAAATCCACTCCCTATACGATGAAGGTGAGCTTCGCCCAGATGGGGCCCATAAGGTTAGAGCTGGTACAGGTCGTTGAGGGCGAGTGTATCTACACTGAGTTTCTCAATGAGCACGGTGAGGGCATACACCACTTGGGCTTTGAAGCAGCCGACCTCGAGAAAGAGGTGGCCAGCGCCGAGGCGCAAGGGCTCGAGATGATCTGCCACCTCAAGATGGTAGGCATCATGGCCTTCGCCCACTTCGATAGCGATAAGACCAACGGCGTCATGATCGAGCTAGTTCAGGAGAATGTGCGGGAGCTGAGCATGGCGAAGCTGGCTGAGGCATAGAGCTTACCTTGACGCACCCGTCTCGCAGGATCAAGAGGGGGAGCCGGCATCTGGCTCCGCACCAGTTTAGCGGTGGTCCCTTTTGCCCTCTGAAAAAGTCACTACCTTCGTCAGACTGCTGTTCCAAAGGTTCAGCAATTGGGCGCCTACTCTGCTAATGGCATGCCAATTTCACTGTTGACTCGGTTCACAAGCTTGGCGAGTTCTTGCTTCTTCGAGAGGTCTATGGCGGTATATGCCTTAGTATCAATCTGATGTTCACTGAGGAACCTTGCAGCTGAAGCTGAAGTGCTGTTCTGCCCGTGTGCGTCGAATGCAATACGTATGTCGTAGTCTTTATGTGCTGCCTTTATATCTATGGCCCTTGAAAACGCATATGTGGCTTTTAAGACGGGGTCTACAACAGCGAGGTCAACTGTGATATAAAGTACCATTTGAGCTGGTGGAGCCAAATAAGGCGGTACTGGTTCATAGGCGAAATCCACCATCCAATCAGGTACAGTAAGTCCATCAACCAGAAATCTATAGCTGACCTGACCGAGTTTGATAAGCGGATTCAAAGGTTTCCTGAGTTTCTGTGATGCTCGTGGCCCCAAACTCTGGCGCTGAGGCCTTCCTATTTCTCTTTCTTCTTTGACGACTTCGCCAAGCATGGTATCTAAAGTTAGAAGCATTTTGATGAAGTGTAGCATCTTGGGAACAACTTCATAGTACCCTGCTGTTAATTCAACTAAACCTTCTGCTTTGTTGAGATGGGCACCAAAGCTTGAGATCAAACTCGAAGCCAACTTGCCAGATTTGACTCCACCGGTTGTCTCCGATATTACAAAAAGCGTATTTGATGTCAGGCCTCCGTCGTCGACTACATAATGCTGCTCGTTATCTCGCAGTCTAATGACAAGATTGTCTCCTAAGTTGTCTTTGAAAGGCAAGATAAAAACGCTTGCATCGGAAGCTTCATCTACATAGAAACTCAATTGGCTTGCCATCTCTTCCCGAAGTCGTCTGAAAACATTTCCACGTTTTTTCATTAGAACCACCTCAAAGATGCACGTTCTTGAAGGGCCTCAATTGTAATGTTGCACTCTGCGCAAAATTCTTTGACAGCTCCAGCAAATTCTTGAGGATATGGTTCGGGTTCGTAGGCCCAAGTGTCAATGCCCTTATGTCCTTCTCGCAACGGGTACTTTTTTGTGGGGAAATGCTTATGCGAACGCCCCACGATATTCTTGTCCGGATTTGGATGGTTTCCATATTGATGATGATACTGTCTAAGTACAACCCCCCGCTCAGTTACCAAACTTATGAATATCTGTCCCCCTGCCTTTAGAGCAGTAACCTTTAATGGCTGGGGGAATCTTATACTTGGTTTTATCCTCAATACAAATTTGTTGGGAGCACGACGTTTTTCATTTCGTGGATCGATTTCCACAGCAACTTTGGGAATACCGACCAAGTTCTCCACAACTTGGTCAAATGCGTCATCTGCATTGATTGAGGTAGGCGGATAACCCGGGGTTTGACTACTTTCTTCCACGTCAGTATTATGATAGTGTCAGGCACAGATGTCCATCCCCTAGATTGACAACGTTTGTCTTGTATTCGCTGTTACACACCAATTGACATTTTGATACCCTATGTAGAAAGGGGTTAGCCGATGCCCCGACTCAAAAGCGTCTTTGTCTGTCAGCAGTGTGGCAACGAAAGCCCCAAATGGCTGGGGCGCTGCCCCGACTGCGACCAGTGGAACACCTACGTCGAAACCGCAGTCAAACACGCCCCTGCAGCGACCTCGTCAACCCCGGTACAGGAACTCTCCCAGCTACCCCCCAACTCCGTGCCCCGCCTTGCGCTACGCCTTACCGAGTTCAACAGGGTACTGGGCGGCGGCGTTGTGCCCGGCTCCATGGTGCTCATCGGCGGAGACCCAGGCATCGGTAAGTCAACGCTCCTGCTCGAAGTAGCGGGGACAATTGCCGAGCGGGATGGGAAGGTGCTTTACGTTTCCGGCGAGGAATCGGTGCATCAGATTAAGCTGAGGGCCGACAGATTGGGGGTGCGGGGTGAGGGGCTTTTCCTTCTGCCCGAGACAGACCTGGAGACCATCATTGAGCGGGGAAGGGAGATATCGCCGCGGCTTATGGTCATTGACTCCATTCAGACGGTTTACCAGAGCGGCCTCGGCTCGGCGGCGGGCAGTATTGCTCAGGTGAGAGAGTGCACGGCGCGGCTGATGCAATGGGCCAAGACGACCGATACCCCCATTTTCATAGTGGGACATGTCACCAAAGACGGGGCGATCGCAGGCCCTCACACCCTGGAACATATTGTCGACGTCGTGTTATACCTCGAAGGCGAACGCTTCAGTGCCTACAGGCTGCTGCGGAGCGTGAAGAACCGCTTCGGCTCAACCAACGAGATCGGCGTTTTCGAGATGAGGGACCGGGGGCTGGTCGAGATAACCAACCCCTCGCAGGTTTTCCTCTCCCAGCGCTCTGAGGGAGCGATTGGCTCAGTGATCGTTCCCACCCTGGAGGGCACCAGGCCGCTGCTGGTGGAGATTCAGGCGCTAACCAGCCCCACCGCCTTTGGACTCCCCCGACGCAATGCTAACGGTGTTGACTATAATCGTCTGCTCATGATAACCGCAGTCCTCACCAAGCGAGCGAGGCTGCCTCTGGGCAATCAGGACATCATTGCCAATGTCGTCGGGGGGATCAGGGTCAATGAGCAGGCCGCGGACCTGGGCATCG
>QIGA01000088.1 GCA_003229915.1 Chloroflexota bacterium | reverse complement strand
GGTACATGATCTCTAGGATGCCCTGGACGGTATCAACGTCCTGCCAGGGATGCAGCTCAGCTATCTCAGGCATACCTGCGAGCTGGTCATTGATCTTGGGGCTGTATTTCATGGTGCAGGTGCCCTGCCCGATGTCTATGTTCAAGTCCGTCCCTAGGTTCTCCTAGGAGAGTCTGACATAGTGCCGCAGCACCTGGGGTTGAGAGAGCTCTGGCAGTTTGGGGGATTCCTCCCGACGCATCTTTTCAGGCAGGTTGGAAAGGGGATCACCAACTGCATCAGTAATGCCATCTTCAACCTCTGGAACCAGGATGCCGCGCTGCCCTGGTTCGCTCATCTCGAAGATGACAGGCTCGTCCCATTTGGCCTGGTGGAAACGGCGCAAGTTTAGCTTTCCATTTGTGAACCTGTGTTGAGTGATATCTTCCATCATGACTCAACGACCTCCTGCAGTGCTTTCGCCAGGGTATCGATGTCTGCCTGCGTATGAACTTCAGTCACACAATACAGGGCGCTTTGTCCTAGCTCAGGGAACCTCGCTGACAAGTCCAACCCGCCAAAGATGCCTTCACCTAATAACGCTTTATTGGTCTCGGCGACCGATTTGCCAGTATCGTCGAAGTTGACCACGAATTCCTTGAAATGTGGCGACTGGAAGACTGGCGCTTTCACGCCTGAAATGGAATCCAGTTCCAGCATGGCGTATTGAGAACGAGCCATGATGCCTGCGCCAATCTCGACCATACCTTGGGGGCCCATCAGTGACAGGTAGACACCCGCGGTGATGCCCCACAAAGCGGCGGCAGTGCCTACCCACTCCTTGCCTTCCTCCCGAATGGCGAAGGAAGTCCGCTCATAAGCCACATCGCCAAAGCCGTATTCGCCGGGCATGATCGTCGGGGCAATGCCGAACAACCGGGAGGGATATTCCATCACATATTTCTCCTCATCCCGAGAGGCGATGAAGCCTGCCTGCCCGCCGCCGAACTGCATGTGCATACCCAAGGGCTGGATGTCGCCGCAGACAATGTCAGCACCGTACCCCACCGGTGGGGTCAGTACGCCCATCGAAATAGGGTCTACACCGACTACACTGACGGCTCCATGTTCGTGGGCAATCTTGGAAATTTCGTCCCCATCTACCTCGATAAAACCTAGGTAAGAGGGATTGTCGAAATAAACGGCGGCTGTCTTAGAAGACATGACCTCATGGAGCGCATCAAGATCCATCTGACCTGTGTCACGATCATAAGGTAGCAGCCCAATTTCAATATCCGGCTTGCAGTAGTCCCTGATCTTGGAAAGCTTGTCTGGATCGATGGTCTGCGCTAGCAAGGCATGGCTCCGCCCGGTGATGCGGGCAGCCATGCGGATTGCGGTAGCAGCGGCCTGGTAGCCATCGTAGGTGGGCACGTTGACCACGTCAATATTGAGTAGCTCGCCCATCATGCTGGTGTACTCGAACAAGGCATGGAAACGCCCGTGATCGTCATAAGGCTCGCCGGCGTAGGCGGTCAGGAATTCGCCGCGTCGGTTGACTTCGTCGCAAACCGCGGGCACATGGTGCTGATAGCAGCCCGCGCCCAGGAAGTTGAGGTACTCCCCAGCATATTCGTTCCGCCTGAGCAGGCCCTCGACGTGGCGTTTCAGCTCGTACTCCGACAGCAGAGGCTTGGGCAAATTCATCAAACCCTTGAACCGCAGGTTTTCGGGGACGTCTGCATAGAACTCGTTGGCGTCCTGCGCTCCGACAGCGTCGAGCATTTGCCGCTTTACTGCGGGCACGGAATTGGGGATGTAAGGGTAGACGGTTGGTGATTCGTCGGTCATTTTGTTCTCCTATAATCGTGTCGCGCTTCACCCAAGGTGTCCAAACAGATAGCATGCTTTTCAAAGGCGGTATTCAGATTCGGTGGATTCCCATCCCTTGGCTGAGCTAAGGTCTCGGGCTGGCTGAAGAAATTTGGTGGATACTAACTCTGTTAGCTACCTGGTTCTTCATTGGCTAGGCGCCAGATAGCGATCGCGACAATGTCGATTACAGCCTTCAGGCTATTTGGGTCAATCTTCTCAGGTGTGTCATGCTCTGAATGGTAATAGTAATCGTCCCACTTATAGAGCCAAGCCGAAGGCACGCCTGCCTCATGGAATCGCGTTTCTTCCGAAGTCGTCTCAGCTACGATTCGCCCAACGTAGTAGCCCAATTCGTCGGCCACGTTTTCGAGCTTCTCTAATAGCCAAGGAGCAAATTCAATCGGCTCGGTGTCGTGCCATTGGCCCTGTTCGGCAAGGTTCAACCTGCCTCCGGTGCCGAGCATATCCAGGTTGATAAGGGCGTTCATCTTCGGCAAACGCTCTTTGTGGGCCTGTACAAAATGCCAGGCTCCGGGAGCGGATCCCTCTTCTGCTGTACTGCAAATGAATTCCACACTCCGTTTAGGTCGAAACCCACTAAGGACACGGGCCATCTCCAGCTGACAGCCAATTCCGCTGCCATTGTCGTTGGCTGCAGGGGGAATTGGACTATCGCGGTGGCCTATCAGGGCAATGCGTTCCTCGGGCCACTGAGAACCTTCTATCACACCGCTGAGAATGACGCTGTCCACGTCATGTATTTCAGAATCGATTTTGAGGTAGGTATTGGTTTTACCCTGGCCTATGTGATGCATCACCGTGAGGCCATCTAAGGCAGAGATACAAACTGAGGGCACTTGTTGATCGACAAAGCGATGTCTAATGTCAAAGTTGCCAGCCTCCATTGACATGCGGTTGGGCCATGGGAAGGGGTGGATGATAATCAATCCGACCGCACCATGGGTGGCTGCTCTCTTCGAGAACGGACCCAGCCAGAACCAGTCCCATCCAGTGGAAGCTTCGTTGAGGACGACGATCTTTCCGCCGACAGCTATTCCGTCATAGTCGTTCTCACGCCCCTCGCCGATATAGACTAACTCGCCCTCGATGCCATCTGGGCAGGCTTCAGTGAAGTAGGGACTGATGGCCTTGAGCTCAGTGCCTGTGTCGGTAAGGACGAGTTCGATGCTCCTTTCCTCATAGGTTGGCACCCGAATGTTTGTCAGTTCGATCTTAAGGCCCAGCTTTTCATAGTGGTCCCGAACATAGTTGAGCGTTTTTTGGTCACCCTCGGTCCCAACGAACCGATCCCCGAACTCACAAATCCTTTCTATGTGCCTAAGGGCATTTAGTCCATGTATCTCTGATTGGATTTTCCTTTCAGCCGGATCGTTCATCTCAGCAGCCACCTTCTCGATTATTAGCTCCGCACGACTTAGCACACCTAGTCACGGGTGATTCCGAAAGCCGCATGTCCACCATGTTTAGTTCATTGCTCGTCAATCATTCGTTACTTGAGAAGCAAGGTGCATCAGCATCGTCGTAATCGCTAAACAGCCAGCTACCTAGAGGCGGAGCCCCAAACCGATGGGGCACTCTTCCGAAAAGCGTGGACAGCAAGCATAAGTGAGTGATCAGGGGGAGGCGAGCTCGAGCAGATGCTCTCAGAGTCGGGCGATAGAATCTTCGAAGCGGATAGTGTAGCGAGAGTAGGGAGCTGCGAAACCCAGATCCTCGACTTGGACACTTGTTGGCTCCTTTGCGATAGCTGGACTTGGCCTAAGCTGAGATCGATTCCATGACTTTCGCGGCTGCTGGGTGTCTGCTTATCCCAACTTATGTCATCTTTCTACATTATTCGGAGGAGAACCAACGAGTGTATTGCAGGCTCTCAGTCCCTCTCTCTGCCTCGTACTTGACTTGAAGTTCGGCGACGTCTTCTGCACGGCCATCAATCCAGTCCATAGAGACGGCGCGCATTTCCCGCAAGGATCAGCCCCGCGGCATCTTGTGCTTCATCTTGTGACAACATGCCGTCATTGACCAGATCTTCGAGGGCCTGGGCCAGAGCGGTCTTGCCCAGCTTGGCTCCTATGTAGTTGATCTCCGGTAGGGCGAACCCATCGGAACCGTACACGACCTTGCTTAAAGGGGCCATCTCTAATGTTTCCGCATAGATGCGGCGTGCAGCATGGGCGGCAAACGGAATTCCTTCCGATACGTCGCAGTACACTCTTGGCAACACGTTGGCCAAGTAGCCAGCTTCTGTATGGTAGGGGTAACCGCTGTGAACCAGCAACACCCTGCAGGCTCGGAAGGTCGGGAATCGCAATAAATCCATCAGCAAAGCGGGGCGACATAAGACTAGGTTCACTTCAAAGTCACCCAAGCCGGTATGAATTTGCATTGGTAAGTTATGCTCCATGCATAGTTCCAACGCCCGACACAGCAGGTGATCGCGCAATTTCTTCGTCGCTTGGTCACCCGTGCCGCGCCGGATTGCGTCCAGTGCTTTCAGGCCCTGATCCGGGGATCGGCTAAGCGGCGATATATCCAGCCCAGTGCGGTAGGCGATAATAGATTTGAGGCCACGGTAACCTTCGTGCTCTAGCGCACGTGCAAGGGCATCGTCGTAACGTAGCCTAAACTCATCCCACCCAATATCTGCTTCAAGCAACTCGGCGATGAGCGGTTCGATACGATAGATGGGAATGACTTCCACAGGCATGTCCTTGGTGAATTGAGCTTTGTCCACCGAGGGGTCATTAGGATACCCAAAATCAGCTATCAACGTCGTGAGGTTGCAATCGGCATACAGATTCTTGACGTAGCCTGCATAGTTCTGTATGGCCTTGTTTCGCTCCTTAACGATGAGCTCCAGATGCGGCTCACAGTCGAAGAAATTCGCTAGTTGATGCAGCAGATAGCGAAAGTAGACAACATCGCGCCTCACTCCCTGCAACTCGTCAATCAAGTCGTCATTTACATCTACACCGCCTTCGGCCATAAATTCTAGCGAACCACCAGGGAACGACACCAGATCGGCGAATTGATTAGGGGTCAATTCACCTTGGTTCACGAACGGGTGGCAGTGCACATCAACGATTGGCGACGTCGATGTGTCAACCATCATAGAGTCTCCAGATAAATGTCGCGTTCCCATGGATGCACGTGTAAATCATAGGTGGCCAGTTCAGACCGCTTCACCTTGAGGAACTCTGGGAAGATCACCGGCCCCAATGCCTCTGCCAAAATCTCGTTGGCTTCAAATGCAGCCAGGGCTTCGGATAGCGAACGCGGCAGAAACTCCAGGCCCCGTTCAGCAGCCTCCTCCGTCGAGAGATGGCCGACGTCATCTTGAACCGGTGCCGGTGGTTTGATTTGGTTATGGATGCCGTCCAGACCAGCAGCCAGTACTGCTGTCAGGAAGATGAGCGGGTTGCAAGCGTTATCGCCAGAGCGGAATTCTATGCGTCGTCTGCGCCCCATGCTTGGAATGCGCACCAATGCCGCCCGGTTTCCCAGACCCCAACAGATGTGGGCTGGAGACCACGAGCCGGGGAGGAGACGTTTGT
>QIGA01000182.1 GCA_003229915.1 Chloroflexota bacterium | reverse complement strand
CACGCGCCCTCCTCTCCCGGGTTACCTCGCCGGCTCCCGCCAGCCGTAAGGCGTCCACTACTACCCGGCCATATTATGTCAGGGGCTGGCACTGTTGTCTACACCGTGCCATCACGACCTCATATGGTGCTGTCCCCTGAGAGCCATTGAGAAAGGGCAGTGGGGCAAAATAAGTAACGGCACTATACTCAGCAGTCGCCCCACGCTTTATCCTCAAAGTGGTAGAATAGGGTGTTACATGGCAGAAAGCAACAATTATCATGGGACCCCGAAATAGCGATTGGCTTCAAAAATCAGAGGGTTGGGTGACATTGAGATGTAGCAACTGGCTGGTATTCTGATCGCTATTCTGGAGATGGGAGATGTCGATGATAGGAATAACCTCGTATGGTGCCTATATCCCCTGGCACCGAATGGATCGGCAGCTTTTTCTGAAGGCATGGGGGGGCTTCGCTATACCAGGAGAGAGAGCCGTAGCCTACTATGACGAGGACAGCGTCACTATGGCTGTGGCAGCGGCTATGGACTGTCTGAGTGACATAGACCCACATACAGTGGATGGGCTCCTCTTTGCCACTACCACGTCTCCATATAAGGAAAAGTTGTGCTCAGCTACGATGGCCCTTACGCTGCGCCTTCGCAGAGACCTCAGGACCGCCGATATCACCAGCTCCTTGCGGTCGGGCACCACGGCAGTGGGCCTCGCGCTGGATGCCGTGGCTTCCGGCAGGTCAGACAGCATCCTGATAACCGCATCCGATATGCGCCTGGCTCCGCCCTCAGGCATGACGGAACAGGCCCTCGGCGACGGTGCGGGCGCCCTCCTTCTGGGCAAGGACAATGTCATCGCCGAGGTCCTGGGCAGTTATTCGATCTCAGATGAACTAGCCGCGACATGGCGAGGAGAGAGCGACACCTTCATTCGCTCCTGGGAGGACCGCATGACCATGGACGAGAGCTACTCCAAGGTCATGCCTGAGGTGATCACCGGGCTTATGAAGAGGTGCGGTCTGTCTCAGAAGGACTTCGCCAGCGTGGTCTTCGACCCACCCAGTGATGTTAGGAGACACGGAAGAGTAGCAGGAGAGCTAGGATTCGAGCCGGCGCAACTTCTTGACCCCGGCAGCATCTTTATGACAGTGGGACTCCTCGGCTCAGCCATGTCTATTGTGATGCTGGTAGCCGCGCTCGAGCAGGCCAAACCCGGAGACAAGATCCTTTTCGCCAGTTACGGGAACGGCGCTGACGCCTTCGCCCTGCAAGTGACCGATGCCATACAGAATCTGGGAGAGCGTCGCGGGTTCAAGAGGCACATAGAGTCCAAGAGAATGATGCGCAGCTACAACGACTACCTGCGGTGGCGTGATATCGTTCCACTGGATCAGGCCAGGAGGCCCGATAGAGGTCATATCTCGGTGGCAGCAAACTGGCGAGAGCGGTACGTCGATTTGGGACTCTGGGGGATCAAGTGCAGGCAGTGCGGAACCCCTCAATACGACTACGGAGCCATGACGACCGCGCCCGTACGCGTCTGCGCGGTGTGTCAAGCTGTGGACGATTTTGAAGACTACAACTTTGCGCGCAGAACGGCTACCGTTTTCAGCTATACGCAAGACATGCTGTCGCCGTCTCTGGACCCTCCCGCCTCTGTCGCTATGATAGATTTCAAGGGGGGCGGAAGATCACTCTTCGACTTGACAGACCGAGACCCGGATCAGGTCGAAGTGGGAATGGAAGTCGAGATGACCTTCAGGAAAGTCTTCTTCGACAGAGGCCTCAACAACTATTTCTGGAAAGCTCGACCTATCCGGTGTTAGAGGAGGCAGGACATGGCAGGAAGCATTAAGGACCGGGTCGCCATCATAGGCATGGGCTGTACCCGGTTTGGCGAGTTATGGGACAAGGGCCCTACTGACCTCGTCGTTGACGCTGTGGAAGAAGCCTACGCCGACGCGGGCGTAGGGGCTAAGGATATCGAGGCTTTGTGGGGAGGGAGCATTTTCACGGCACACGGAGGGCGTTTCTTCACTGAGGCGCTGAGGATGCAGTACATACCGGCTACACACGTGGTCAATGCCTGCGCTTCGGGTCAGGACGCCATAAGAAATGCCGCCTATGCCGTCGCCGCCGGCATCTATGACATCGTTTTGGCCATAGGCGTTGAGAAGCTCAAGGACGAAGGCATGAGCGGCCTGCCCGGCATGGACAACCGCACTCACACGCATGCGGTTGCGACTATGCCGGGGATGTTCGCCATCATGGCAACCAAGTATTTCCACCGCTACGGATTGAGTCCGGAGGAAGGAAAGACCATGCTTGCCAGGATCTCCGTAAAGAGCCACGCTAACGGCTCGCTCAACCCCAAGGCCCACTTGAGGAACGTGCTGACTGTGGAAAAAGTGCTGAATGCTCCGATCATCGCCTGGCCGCTGGGCCTATTCGACTGCTGCAGCGTGTCCGATGGGGGCGCTGTCGCCATACTCACGAGTGCCGACAGGGCTAAGGAATTCCGCAAGGACCCGGTATACATCAAAGCCCTCCAGATATGTGGTACCCCTTCCTCAGGACGGATAACTTCGGAGTATGACTACACGCATGTGGAGGAGAGCTACCGGGCCGGGCTCGCGGCCTACAAAGAGGCCGGGGTTACAGACCCCCGGAGGGAGCTAAGCATGGCGGAGGTACACGACTGCTTTTCAATCACCGAAGCTGTGACTATGGAGGACCTTCAGTTTAGCCCAAGAGGCAAGGTCAAGGATGATATTGACGCAGGCACCTTCGAGCTTAGCGGTGAGCTCCCCGTGCAGCCTGACGGAGGGCTGAAGTGCTTCGGCCATCCCATCGGAGCCTCAGGCATCAGAATGGTTTATGAGCTTTACCTACAGCTTCAAGGGAGGGCGGACAAACGTCAAATCAAGGATCCCAAGCTCGGCCTGGCTCATAGCCTCGGCCACGAGCCCTATGCGGCACTGTGCAGCGTATGTATCGTCGGACTCTGAGGGTAATTGCCTTAGCTTCGCGCAACAACCAAATAGAGAGGTGCTCGAATGACACAACCAGCTCCAGCATCGCCGCTGTTTTGGCGGTTCAACCCCGAGGTCTACCGGCTGATCGGTATCAAGTGTAAAGATTGCGGCCATATCAGCTACCCTCGAACCAAAATATGCCATGAATGCGGCAGCTTGAACCTCGAGGAATACAAACTCCCCAAGAAAGGAACAGTGCACACGTACTGCGTAAACTGGACCCCTCCTCCCACCTTTGAGCCACCGATTACCCCTGTCATCATCGACCTGGAGGGGGGCGGCAGATATCAAGGGCTGATGACGGAAACCTCCACGCCTGAAGATGTGAAAGTGGGCTCCAAAGTGGAAATGGTCCTGCGGAAGGTGACAACCGATAGAGGGTTAAACGTTTACGGCTACAAGTTCAGATTGGTGGAGGAGGAATAAGATGAGAGGCAAGATTGCAGTCATCGGGGTAGGGATGATCAGGTTTGGGGAGCTTTTTGACAAGAGCCTGGAGAACATGGTCCAGGAGGCCTATCTAAACTGCCTGAACAACGTTGACAAGGGAATCGACCCCAAAGAGATCAAGGCAGCCTGGTTTGGCCAGTGGAGCGGCGGCTTTATCGGACAGGGCACTCAATCCGGGCAATCGCTGGCAAGCTTTATTGGCAATCGTGAGATCCCCGTTACCCGGATTGAGAATGCCTGCCCTACAGGTGGTGATACCTTCAGGCACGCATGCCTCGGCGTTGCCTCAGGCCTCTATGATGTCGTTCTGGCACTGGGAGCGGAGAAGATGAGGGATAAGCCTTCCGCGGAGTCTCTGGGGGGGGCCGGTAGTGGCGGTGGAGCGGAAACAGGCTCACACCCAGCATGGATGATAGGACATGGAGGCCCGTCAATTCAGGCGATGCACGCCACCAGACAGATGTACGAGCTAGGGTACACCATGGAGGATTTCGCCCGAGTCGCCGTCAAGAATCACCACAACGGCATGTTTTGCCCCTACGCACACTATCAATTCGAGATTACCTTGGAGCGCGTGCTCAGCAGCTACGTTGTTTGCTGGCCGCTGCACTTGCTCGACTGCTGCCCTCAGACCGACGGCGCTGCCGCGGTTATTGTATGCCGCGCCGATCTGGCCAAGAGATATACCGACAATCCGGTCTATGTCATGGCAAGCAACGTTGGTGTGGATCACAGCCAGCTTTGGGACAGGGACAGCTTCGTCGAGCAGCTTGCTACCGTGAGGGCCGCCAAGGGGGCCTTCGAGATGGCGGGGATAAAGCCCGGCGAGGTGGACTTCGCTGAAGTCCACGATTGTTTCACCAACACTGAGCTCATGAATATCGAGGATATTGGGTTCGTTCGTAAGGGTGAAGCTGCCCGAATGCTCAAGGACGGTGAGTTCGACCTGCACGGTCGGCTTCCGATCAACCCCAGCGGCGGCTTGAAGGCCCATGGCCATCCCATAGCCGCCACCGGCCTTGGACAGATCTTCGAGGTCGTCACCCAGTTGCGAGAGGAAGCAGGTCAACGTCAGGTAAAGCTGAAGAAAGGCATCGGGCTCCAGCACAACGTAGGTGGCCCGGCGTTCGGTGTCTCGGTGGTCAACATTCTATCTCGCACCGTGTAATCCATTCCAAGGAGGAAAATGTGGCTGGTATCATCGGATATGGCGTATACATCCCTCGCTACAGGCTTGAGCAGAAAGAAGCGGCCATGCCGTGGGGCAGTTGGGCACCTGGTGAAAAGGCGGTTTGCGGGATGGACGAGGACGTAGTCACCATGGCCGCTGAAGCTATGAACAACGCGATAAACCATGCCGGCATCGATCCGGCGCAGATTGGAGCCATATACATCGGAACCGCATCATCACCATATATTGAGCAATACATCGCGCCAATTCTGGCCGAGACGCTCAGCCTGCACCCTGAAACAACTATGATCGACTACTCCGGCTCTCTGAACGCGCTCGCCAACGCACTCCTGGGATGCCTGGACGCCATCGCAGCCAGGAGGATCAAGTGCGGCATTGTCATCGGTGCCGAGAATAGAGATACCGCCCCCGGCGCGGAGGGCGACGCCACCTTTGGCGCTGGAGCCATCGCCATGGTGCTCGGATCTACAGGAACCATAGCCGATTTTGAAGGTATACACACGTACTCAACCCTGTTCCTCGACAGGTGGCACGCCACAAAAGACTCCTGGGTGTCTAACTTCAATGATTACCGGTTCGACCGCGAATACGGGTATCAACAACATGTGGTTGAGGCATGCCAGGGCCTTCTGGATAAGCTCGGCGCAAGCGGGCAAGACTATACCTACGCTGTCTTCCCACAGCCAGATGACAGAATTTCGAGTCTCCCCGCGAAAAGCTTGGGAATTCAAAAGGAGCAACTGGCTCCGGCGATTTCATCGACCCTGGGGGACCTGGGGTCCTGCTCGGCCTTCATCAGCCTGGCTGGAATCCTTGATAAGGCAAAGCCCGGCGAGAAGATTCTGCT
>QIGA01000040.1 GCA_003229915.1 Chloroflexota bacterium | reverse complement strand
CCAACCACCTGCCCTAAGCCGATACATTCCCCGCCCTGTCCTGGCAGGACCTGGTCGCGGGTAAGGGCCGAGACATCGCGCCCCGAGTAATACTCCTTGGACTCGATGTGTTTGGGCAGATCGGGGAAGACTTTGAACATGATTTCGTCGATCTTGTCCCACCACAGCTTCTTTTCCTTGGCCGCCATCTGCGGTTCAGAAGGACCCCATGCCGCTGCCAGGACGATCTGTTGGCCTTTCGGGGCGGCGTCCGAGTCGTAGTTTGAGGGGACTTCATACAGGATGCCAATATCTTTAGGAATCTCTCCTGCCAGGGCCTTGTTGAAGCGCTCCATGGTCCAGTAGCTGTCCGCGGAGAATATGGTGCCAAAGGGGGTTTTGATGATCGCCTTGTTCAAGAAGTAGCGGACGCCCGGTAGCCCACAGGAGGGAACCAGCTCCTTCACGTAGTTCACGTAAGATCGGTCGAAGTGCTCTTCGCCCACCAGCTTGAGGACAGTGGGCTGAATGCCCGCGTTGCTTATCACGACGGGAGCCTCGAATCTACCCTTGTCGGTGAGAACGCCGGTGACCTTGCCCTGTTCCACGGTGACCCTCTCTACCCTGGTGCGCGTGACCACTTTGCCGCCGTTCTCCTCCACGGCCTGCGCGTAGGTCTCCGCCACCCGGCCGATGCCTCCCTTGCAGAAAAGCCCGCCGCTGCGGAGGAAAATCATCTGGAGGGTTTTGATCGCCTCCGAGGCGGCAACAGCGTCCACTGGTGCTACGAAGCAAGGATCGGCGATGCCGCTGATAAGGTAGCCATACACTGTCTTGGGCAGCTTGTAGCGGCTGAGCCACTCAGCGAAGCTGATGTCGTCCAGCTTATCGATATCCTGAGGGATCATCAGCGTTAATTCTGTCAAAACAGCGAGGGCATCAGCTCTTTCCTCCTCCTTCACTTCGAGCCAGTCGAAGATGATGTTGGGGTCCTGAACGGAGTCGGCTGGCATCGGGGGCATCGGCACATACTTTCCTTGGGAATTCTTGTAAATGGCCCCACCACTGGGATCCGGAGTCACCAGGTTGACCCTGCCCTCCATCCCCAATTCCTTGAGGACTGCCTCAAACACATTGTCCTGGTTAGGAGCGGTGATAACCACCCAGGCTGTATAGGTGAACCCTTTCTTGGAGAGGGCCATTGCCTTGCCACCGGCCTTGGCATTCTTCTCCAGAAGCAGCACTTTGAGCCCTCGCTTTGCCAGCAAAGCGGCGCAAGAGCTACCGCCGAACCCGGCACCAACAACAATGACATCGTACGATCCTTTTGTCATCTTGCTCCTCCTTGCTTTGAGTAGGCAGGCATCGACTGATACACGAAGAGCTACTTTCGTCTATGACAAACGCCCGCCTATTCCAGGTAGGTCTTGACATAGTGCGCCATTGCCCTGGTTGGTTGCCACCACTTGGCAACTCCCAGGTCCTCGGCCACCTTGTTCGCGCCCAGATAGCCTGGCCCGCCGAGTACCATCCCTCCTGGATAGGTTGACGCGCCACAAACGTAGAGCCCCTCAATAGGCGTCGCTGTGCTGGAGCAGTCCTGGTTGGGGCGGAAACAACCGAGCTGAATCGGCTTGTAGTCCCCGTGCTTGATAGCGCCGCGGCGCATGTTCGGAAAGCGGAGCTCTATGCCCACAGGCGTCTCGTGGCCGGTCCTGATAATGTTATCCCGCGTCATGTTCGGGGCCGCTTTTTGCCATTTTGCTAGTATCGTCTCCTCCAGCTCCTTGCCTTTTTCATCCCAGCCACCCTCGATGTCATAGGGCGCGTGCACCTGGAAGAAGGAAACGTGTCCGCCATACGGGGAGTGGACGAGATGGGGGTCGAAGTAGCTCTCACAGGTGGCGTGGCCTCCGAAGTTGTTGAGATCGATCTTGCCCGCCACTACGTTGTCCCAATGGGCCAAAAGCTGGTCCAGGCTCTCAATTCCGAAGATGGTCATAAAGGCATCGTTGATCCAATTGTCGTCGCACCTGTAGCGCGGTGGCTCCTTGGTGGCGACATGCAGTGTGTAGTAGCTCCACTTGTCGTACTGCCATCTCTCGACTGACTCCTTCAGGTCCGGCGGCAGGTTCCCAGCGCCGACCAGGTCGAGGAATGTAGTGTGTGGGTCGAGAGTGGACATGACCACTTTGCTGCGGAGGATACGACCCTCGGCGATCTGGACCCCGGCAGCGCGTCCGCCCTCCATCAGGATATTGGTTACCTCCGCCGCGTCCACAATGGTTCCACCATTGCTCACGATCTCCCGTGCCAGGGCGCCGGCGAACTTATGCGAACCGCCGTCGCAGTAGCACTTGTTAGTGCCTCGTTGCAGCAAGAGGGCGACAAACATGCCGATCCCCGTTTCCCTGGGGTCCAGACCCCACATGCAACTGGTGTATAACAGGAGAGCACGCACCCGGTCATCCTCGAAGTTATTGGTGATGATCTCGAGCGGGCTCTGCTCAACGAGCTCCAGCATCTCCTGGCCGAGCTCGGTGCGCTGCATGGCCATGGTTATGTCGAGGGGAGACATGGGGGGTATGTAGGTGGCTGGCCCCAGTATCTCATCCACGATCCTTCGCCATCGTCTCGTCAGCTTGCCGAAGGTGACGGCATCCTTGTAGGAGAACTTGGTTATGGAATCCTTCGAGTCCTCCACCATGCGTGCCAGAAGCAGTGACTTGCCGTCCTCGAACACCATGCCAGTCTGAGCGTTGGGCTTGGTCCACATCAGGGCGTGGCGGTCCATGTCGAAGTCCTGTATCACAGGCATGAAGTCAACCATCATGTGGTAGACGGCGTGCATGTTCGAGTAATATCCTGGGAAGAGGACCTCCTCCGTGGCCAGTCCGCCTCCGATCTCGTAGCGGCGCTCTACCAGGGCTACATTCAGGCCGGCCTTGGCCAGATAGGCTGCTGCTATGAGACCGTTGGGCCCCCCGCCTATAACTATAACATCCCATTCACTCTCGTCGGGGAACTCATCGAATATCTTGCCAATCAGTGGATCCGGCATTGTACTTATCCTCCTTCTCAGCGGGGTATCGCAGATATCTTGCCATCCTGGGGTATATACCAGGGGGACGGATACCACCATTTGCCGGGCTCAACGAGACCGTCCTCAATCAGAATGTGCATCAGATTGTAGGGGATAGCCATATGACACAGCCCTCCAGGATGGCAGGCTGTCTGGTTGCAGAGGTAGAGCCCCTCGACAGGGGTGCGGTAGCGAGCCAATTCTGACAGGGGGCGATTCTCCGCCCATTGATCGTCGCAGTGGCGGGTGCCGCACCATGTGCCGCCGATGAGGCCGGTGTTGCGGAACTCTGATTCATAGGGAGTGTTTGCCAGGTGCATGATGAGGTTGTCGTCATCAACGTTCTCGATCACCTGGCTGAACGCCTTGCGCATATAGGCGTTTATCTCCTCCTTTTTCTTGTCCAGGGCATCGGGGCCATCCGGTTGATACTCCGGAGGGGGAACCAAAACATAGTAAGGGGACTCCAGATAAACACCGGGGATCGTGCACTGCGGGTCCGTTTCGCGGAATCTCGTGCTCTGGGTCGCGATCCACATCAGCCTCTCGGGTGGCACGGTGGGGTCGCCGCGCCGGCCGTCCACATCCGCTACGTGCTCAAAGTAGATCTCGCGCGAGTCGCAGGGATACGGCCCGCCGTATTCGCCAGGGTTTTCACAGCCGGGGGCCTTGAACTTGGGCCGTGGTATGAGAGGCTCACGCGTGAGCAAATGGGACACCCAGATGCTGCCTCCCTTGACGCTGATTTCGTCTACCTTCTTCCTGAAGCTGGAGCCCAGGTGCCGTGGCCCAACCAGCTTGAGGAAGGTCTGCTTGACATCGACCGCGCTGACCACCGCTTTGTTGGCCCAGATCCTCTTCTCATCGCGGGTAGCGGTTTCCCTCAGCCGCACGCCGGCTGCCCGCCCGTTTTCGACGATGATCTCGTCTACCGGGCAGCAGGTGCGCACTACAGCGCCATGGGCCAGAGCGCAGCGTATGATGGAGTGGAAATAGCCATGCATGCCGCCACGGGGTACGCTGATCCCACTGTACATTGTTAAGGTTATGTCACATGCAAAAGCCGGGATGGCCACTCCCTCCCAGTGACCGGCGGCTCCTGAGTACCATGCTACCATCGCGTGCATTACCTTGAAGGGCTCGGTCTCCAGGTGTTCATCCATCAGGTCGAACATGGTCATGTCAAGCAGCTCTTCGGTCCAGACATCGGGCTGGTGCTGCTTATATACCTGCATATAGGGGATGTTCTCAGCGGTTACCTCAACCTCGGGGGGGTGCGGTGGGCACCAGAATGTGGCGCGCAGGAGGTCCTTGATAAATGGCGGGTTTCCCAGCATGCCGGCCAGCTTGGCAAAGCCCATTGCGTCCTTATCGGTGATTGGCGACATTCCCTCCGTGGTCGCCACACCCCGCGCCTGCTGATCTGCGAGGTTCTCTGATTGGGGACTCCAGTCCATGCGGAAGCCGTACTTATGCAGCTCCAGTTGCTCGAATCCCGGGGATGGCCCCGAATACATGTACATGGCGTGGGGGGTGATGCGTACCCCGGGGATGGGCTCTGTGTTCTCACACGCCCCTCCGGCCTCGGGCCTCTCCTCGAGCACGCACACACTGGCTCCGGATTTAGCCAGATATGCTGCGAGGGCTGTGCCATTAGGCCCACCACCCACGATAACGAAATCATACCTCTCTTCCTGTATCATGCGTACCTCCTCTCTGTCATTGTAGAGCGCATTACAGACGGGCAATGGCACAAATCAGGCCATAATAAAGGATCATAAAACTGGCAGCCGCTTATGACTATGGTGCTGGTTCTTGTTTTGTCCCTGCCTCATCTCCTGACGGCTCTTCAGGGGCAGCACCATCTAGTGTAAGGATAGCACCGTGTGTCCAGCAGTGTTAGCACCTGTGCCGAAACTGTATGCGACGACATAAATACCTGTGCCTGAGTATAGTATATGGAAATTCCAAATGCTAATTCCTAAGCACTAAACAAATTCAAAATTCTAATGCCCAAGATTCACCTTTTGATGTACTCAGGATGAGACCGCGTTAACTCTCTTGTAGCGCCGTGACAGAAGTCACGGCGAACAATCCGTTGCCACAGGAGTGGCAACGCTACGCTCGTCGATCGTGCTTCGGATTTGGTGCTTACGGTTCCTGCGCGACTAGTTAATGCGTTTTATATAAGCGCAGGGCTTTAGGATAGATTGATACTACGCTTGTCCTGCCCGAAGGTGGCTATTGCATGTACGTCTTTGTGTACATATTCATCTGTTTTGTAGGTTTCCACCACTTGGTGAGGCCCAAGTCTTCAGCAACCTTGTTGGCAGCTATGTAGCCCGGCCCGCCGAGCACCATTCCTCCGGGGTATGTCGAGGCCCCACACACGTAGAGACCCTCGATCGGGGTCCTGGTGCTGGAGCACTCCTGGTTGGGACGGAGCGAGCCCATCTGAACAGGCGTGTAGTCACCGTGCTTGACTGCGCCGCGACGCATGTTTGGGAA
>QIGA01000131.1 GCA_003229915.1 Chloroflexota bacterium | reverse complement strand
TCGTTCTTGTCTGCGGTCTGCCTGGAGCGGGGAAGTCTTACTTCAGTCGCGGGTTATCAGAGCAGCTACCTGGCGTTATCGTGGAGAGCGATGCACTGCGCAAGAGACTGTGCCCCTCCCCCACCTACAGCGCGCAGGAAAACCATCGTCTTTTTACTGCGTGCCATTGTCTTATAGAGGAACTCCTCGGCAGCGGGATTACGGTAATCCTCGATGCCACCAACCTGGCGGAGCAACATCGTGAGCGCCTGTACCGGATCTCTGAACGTCTTCGGGTGAAACTGATAATTGTATGGGTGGAAGCGCCTCGGGAGGTGATACTTCAGCGCCTGCGAGGGCGGTCGATAGGTGTTGACCCAAAAGATAACTCGGAGGCGGACTGGGGTGTCTATCAGAGGATGAAAGCGAGCATGGAGAGGATTAGGCGCAACTACTTTGCCGTCGATACGTCCAGGGATATCGCACCAGTAATCAATAAGATAACACGCGAAGCCAAACGGTAAACACCCGCACGAACCTGCCTTTTACGGAATTTCCCGGAGGTCTTCCCTTCGTGGCAATTTTCGTTGCTCGTCAGTTTCTTCTGTGCTATAGTTTAGGGCAAAGGCTGATACTAGTTGCAGGGGGTAGAATTGTTCGACGAATTGAAGGTCTTCAGCGGGAATGCTCATCCTCAACTGGCTGAGAGGATTTGCGACTATCTGGGTATCCCCTTGGGCAGGATGAATGTGTTCGAGTTTACCAATGAGAACATCTTCGTTCAGGTCCTGGAGAACGTGCGGCAGCGGGATGTCTTTGTCGTTCAACCTATCTGCTCGCCGGTCAACAAGAATCTCATGGAGCTGCTGATAGTAATCGACGCCATGAAGCGCGCGTCGGCGGGGAGAATCACGGCGGTAATGCCCTACTATGGCTACAGCCGCACCGATAAGAAGGACCAGCCCCGGGTTCCGATAACGGCGAGACTGGTAGCTGACTTGATCACTGTGGCTGGGGCTGACCGAGTGCTTACGGTTGACCTCCATGCTGGTCAGATACAGGGCTTCTTCAATATTCCGGTTGATGAGCTTACTGCCCTCTATATGCTGAGCGACTATTTTGCTGAGAAAGAGCTGGCTGACTTCGTGGTTGTTGCCACCGACGTGGGGATCACCAAACGTGCCCGTGACCTTGCTGCAAGGCTGCACGCGCCTCTGGCCATTATTGAGAAGCGCAGGACAGGAAATGAGGATGCGGCCGAGATACTGACTGTCATCGGCGATGTCAAGGATAGGGGTGCCTTATTGGTGGATGACGAAGTGGATACCGCTGGCTCGATTGCAAATGCTGCCTCCGCGCTACGCGAGCATGGCGCCAATGAGATGTATGCCTGCTGCACTCATCCTATTCTTTCCGGGGATGGGGTGCAGCGTGTAGCATCAAGTCTTCTCAAGGAGTTGGTGGTTACCGACACTGTGCCAGTGCCCGATGAGAAGAAGATCGATAAGATTACCGTGCTCTCACTGGCGTCTATGATCGGTGAGGCGATTCATCGCATCCACGCTGGGCTCTCAGTGGGCGCAATGTTTCAGTAAGGTTCAGATATGTTCAAGCGACTGACCAGCATAATTGGCGATTCAAATGAGAGGGAGTTGAAGCGGCTGCAGCCTGTGGTCGATAAGATCAACGCCCTTGAGGCTGATTTTGAGAAGCTTAGCGATGACCAGTTGCAAGCGAAATCCACTGCATTCAAAGAGCGACTTGCAGGAGATGAGTCTCTCGACGATATTTTGCCCGAGGTCTTTGCGACTGTTCGAGAAGCCGCCAAGCGCAAAATAAAGCAGCGCCATTTCGATGTTCAGTTGATGGGGGGGATTGTCCTCCATCAGGGCAAGATCGCTGAGATGAAGACTGGTGAGGGCAAGACGCTGGTGGCCACCCTGCCGGTGACCTTGAATGCGCTGACTGGCGATGGCGTCCATGTCATAACGGTAAACGACTATCTGGCCAAGCGTGATACCCAGTGGATGGGCCCCATATACCATGCCCTGGGCCTAAGCGTGGCCTGTATTCAGCACGAAGGTGCTTTCCTCTTCGACCCCGATTATCAGGCAGAAGACACCATGCTGGCACACCTGCGTCCCGTCAGCCGGCGACAGGCCTACGAAGCCGACGTCACCTATGGAACAAATAACGAGTTCGGCTTCGACTACCTCAGGGGCAACATGGTGGTAGACCTCTCTCAATGCGCGCAGCGAGAGCTCAACTATGCCATCGTTGACGAGGTAGACAATATCCTGATCGACGAGGCGCGCACCCCGCTCATCATTAGCGGCGCTGCCGAGGAAGCGGCTCAGAAATACGACACTTTCGCTAAATTGGTTCCCCGCTTGCGCCTGGATGAGGACTACGAAATTGAGGAGCGGACGCGCGCCGTGACTCTGACTGAGGTTGGTGTTGCCAAGATGGAGCGCTGGCTTGGTCTGCCTAACCTCTATGACCCGGCAAACTACGCTCTCACCCATTATATGGACAGTGCTCTCAGGGCGCATGTTCTGTACAAAAGGGATCGCGATTATGTGGTCAAGGATGGTGGGGTTGTCATAGTCGATGAGTTCACGGGGCGGTTGATGGTAGGCCGGCGCTACTCTGAGGGTTTGCACCAGGCTATCGAGGCTAAGGAAGGTGTGAAGATTCAGCGCGAGAGCGTGACAATGGCCACTATAACCTTCCAGAACTACTTCCGAATGTATCATAAGCTCGCGGGAATGACCGGGACCGCGGTCACCGAGGCTGAGGAGTTCGACAAGATATATAAGCTCGATGTGGTGGTCATACGCACGAACAGGCCGCTGATTCGCGAGGAATACCGCGATCAAATCTACAAAAATGAGGAGTCCAAGTTCCGGGCGGTGGTGCGGGAGATAGAGGGATTCCATGAGCAGGGACGCCCAGTTCTGGTGGGCACGGTCTCGATAGAGAGGTCCGAGTATCTGAGCGGGCTTCTGGAAAAGAAGGGAATTCCCCACCAGGTACTCAACGCCAAGCAGCATGAGCAGGAGGCCGGCATAATCGCGCAGGCGGGTCGTTTGAGGGCTGTTACCATCGCCACTAATATGGCGGGGCGTGGTGTGGATATCATCCTCGGAGGCAAGCCTGAGGAGAGAGAGCTCGCCGATTGGCAGGAGGAGCACGATAAGGTAATACAGGCTGGCGGACTGCATGTCATCGGCACCGAGCGCCACGAGGCGAGGCGTATTGACAATCAGCTACGGGGGCGCGCTGGGCGGCAGGGAGACCCGGGCAGCTCTCGCTTCTATGTGTCACTGGAGGATGACCTGATGCGCAGGTTCGGTGGCGACAGGGTCAAGGGGATTATGGAGTGGGCTGGGTTCGATGAGGATACGCCTCTGGAGCATGCCCTGGTGGGCAAGGTGATTGAGAGCTCTCAGGTAAAAGTGGAGGCTTATCATTTCGACATCCGCAAGAACCTGGTGGAGTATGACGATGTGGTCAACAAGCATCGTGAGGTGATCTACGCGGAAAGAAACAAACTCCTCAGTGGAGCGGACCTCAAGGCCAATATCCAGGGCATGATCAGCGACACGGTTAGTGGCCTGGTTTATGACCACCTGCGCGATGATCATGGCGATGATTGGAATATGGATGGCCTCGTTACGCAAATCAATGCCATCTTCCCCTTGCCTTCACACTTGGAGAAGCACGCGCTCTCTCAAATGAGCCGCGGGGAGGTTGAGCAGAAGCTTCTGGAGTATGCTGACGCCCTTTACGAGGAGCGTGAGCAGGAGCTTGAACCGCAGAAGATGAGGGTTGTTGAGAGGCTGGTGATGCTGCGCGCCATCGACCGCCGCTGGGTGGAGCACCTCACCGCTATGGAGAATATGCGACAGGGGATCGGGCTGCAGGCCCTGGCGCAAATAGACCCACTTGTGGCCTACAAGACGCAGGGGCACGAAATGTTCCAGAGCTTCATGGAGGGTGTCCGTGACGATATCGTGCACCCAATTTACCGTGTGGGCATAGTTAAAGAAGAGAGGCCGAGCGAACGGGAGAAAGCCCTCGTCACGGGGAAAACCGGGAGAAACGACCCCTGCCCCTGCGGCAGCGGCAAGAAGTACAAGAAGTGCTGCGGGCAAAACTTGTAGAAGAGGGGAGGCACTTAAATGGAATTGGGAACAAGTACAATAGCAGAAAATAAGGTCTATTTCCAAACAAACGAAATAACTATCTACAATGATGATATTTTGAAGACCAAAGTCGTAGAGAATGGTAGTATCGATTTGATTGTTACTTCTCCTCCATACAATGTGGACATAAAGTACAATACACATGATGATGCGATGTCGTATGAGGATTATTTAGGCTTTACAAAAGAGTGGCTGAGTAAGTGTTATGACTTGGTAAAGGACGATGGTAGATTTTGCCTGAATATACCCCTGGACAAGAATAAGGGCGGCCAACAAAGCGTTTGTGCTGATGTAACAACAATCGCTAAGCAAGTTGGCTGGAAATACCATTCCACAATCATTTGGAATGAAGGGAACATTTCAAGACGAACTGCGTGGGGTTCATGGCTTAGTGCTTCTGCCCCTTATGTTATTGCCCCAGTTGAAGTGATAGTTGTTCTCTATAAGAAGAGATGGAAGAAAGAAAGGGGAGATAGAATATCGGATACCAATAAACATCAATTTCAAGAATGGACAAATGGTGTGTGGAATTTTAGTGGTGAAAGTAAGAAGAAAACCAAACACCCTGCTCCTTTCCCAATAGAATTGCCCAAAAGGTGCATAAAGTTATTTAGCTTTGTTGGAGATGTGATACTTGATCCTTTTGTTGGAAGCGGAACTACATTGGTTGCCTGTCTTCAAACAAATAGAAAAGGAGTGGGTATAGAAATTGACCAAGGTTATTGTGAGCTAACCAAGCGAAGGGTAGTAACTGAAGGTAATATATATCAAGCTAAGTTGGAGAGTTTTTAGGAGTTGACATGCCCCAAAAGTCAATAAGTGATTTGGCCCTGCAATATTTCCAAGCGCATCCAAATGAAGATTTAGAACATGGCCCAGTCGTTGACTGGGTTGAAAAGCGATATGTTCGGTTGGGTGGCACGAAGCCTCGTGATCCATGGAGGGCGATACGAAAATTACATCAAGAAGGTAAACTGATAAAAGTTCGGAAGGGAGTATACAGATACGACCCCAAATATGTTCGAAAAGTCAAATTGTTTGATTTCCCTCCCGATGTGAAAGAAGAAATATTTAGAAGGGATAATCATCGATGTATTGTTTGCAATAGGGGAACAGAGGATGGAGTTGAAATATGTGCAGATCATAAAATACCAAAAGATAAAGGGGGCCCCCCTACATTAGATAATGGCCAAACCTTGTGTGCTGAGCATAATCTCCTAAAGAAGAACTATTCCCAAACCGCGTTAGGGAAAAAATTTGTAACTAAAATTTATCAGGATGCCGTAGTTGCTGGTGACGAGCAAGTGATTAGATTTTGTAAAGATATTTTTTACGATAGACATGGGATAAATAGCCATATAGCAAGGCCAAATGGGGAATGATATTTGACTAGACTAGGAGGCAGATAATGCTTGATCGAGCGGTTGTCGAGGAATTCTGCGAAGACGAGTTTGAGGATTTGGAGTTAGAGATACCAGACGACACCGATAAGGAAGCCTTGATCGAAGCATTTTGCCAATATGTCGAGGATGATTACTACGAGTGGCTGAAGGATAACTTTAAGTCTTTCTTCGATCATGGCGATCCAGACTGGGATTGGATAAAAGGAAGGATTAAGCACTACTGCAAAGGGTAAGGCCACGGTGCAGGAAGGACTGAGTAAACTGATGTGCCGTATATCGTCCGTGGTGAGCCCTGCGGCTTCGCTCAGGACGGTACTGTCGAAGGGCCGTTTATAGTTCGACAAGCCTGTCTGAATCTGTCGTGTTGCTCGCCTGACAGAGAATAAGAGCACCAGATCATGATCCGACACCGAAGCAAGCCAGCAAAGTTAGTCACAAGATTCCCCATAATCCTCCCCTGGCGAGAGGGAGTTAGAGGGAGGGGGATTACCGGAGCAAGAATGGGGAAAAGCTTTTCGAGTTATTCATACAATAGACGATGATCAGAATCTGATCACAATTGCCACTATCAGGTATAGAATAGAAGTATATCGGTGACAAGGAAAGCCCATGAAGAACGCG
>QIGA01000261.1 GCA_003229915.1 Chloroflexota bacterium | reverse complement strand
AATGACTCCATGGCCCGTTCCACCCCCCACCACCGGACCAACCACCGCCCTCAAAATCGTCCCAGGCCACGCTGCCACTAGCACTGGCCAAGGTGGCATTAAAGGCAACCCAGAATTCGCTCGAGTTGCCGTAGGAGGTTAGAGGTATATCGTAGAATTCGTAGAAGCCAGTATCATTGCCCTGACCCCAGGTCATGAGGGTAGTCCAACTGCTCCCGTCAGTGCTCACCGAGACCTTTGCGGTATCCGTTGCCTCGAATGAGCCCGCATTGGCATAGAACCGCAGCCGCGGTACATAGAACGAGGTGAGATTGCCCTTCCGCTTCGCGTTCCCATCGGAGCCCTCAAACTTCAGGTAATAGTTTCCCAAGTGGGCATCAGTGCCGCTCCCAATGCCGGCACTGCCCGTGGGGACCCAGTCGCCAACCCATCCCGTACCTCCAACCCAGTTGCCGCTCTCAAAATCGTCTTCCGCTGCAGCCAGCTCCACATTGGTAAACAGCCCTACCATCACCAGGGTATCCGAGTAGTCAGTTCCCTGGGTAGGTTCGGCAACTCCCAGGGCTGCGGGAATCCACACTTTCTCCACAGTGACATCCATAGCTCTATCGTTCCAGCCATCAGGTGTGCCAGGGTTAAAGATCTCATTGCTGCCGTAGCCAAGATTCTTGATCCCATCTATTTTGTCTTCGTTCTTTATCTGGTACATGGCATCCTCTATACCAGCGTCAGCGGCATAGAGCTCCAGCATCCTCTCCTCACGTATCCGCACGCTCTGGTGACCGGTGTATGTGAATCTCAATAGCGGGACGAGAACGAGCGCGGTCACTGCCACTATAATGGTCACATAGACCAGAACCAGCCCCGCTTCACCCTTTGCCAAATTCGATTTCTTCCTCATCTGCCACCCCTTACGTAGAGCTGATCAAACAGCCGCCGGTGAACACCACTCAAGCACGCAGTCCGAAACTCTCGGCCTGAACCCGGGTCAAAGGTAACTTCAAAATCCATATGACCCAACCTCGAAATATTCGCTCATTCGTGTTCTGAATATTCATTATTGTTTCGAATTCATTCAGGGCTTAGTATTTAGCATTCCCCTCCATGCTGTGTTGTACGGCATGCAGCAATTGAATACCACGCCGTTCACCTACCTGAGAGCTCTAGGGTTAATCTGATACGTGCTGTTTGCTTCATTGCCATCAACCGTGGCGGCCACCTGCAACACCAGCACATCCCCTAAATCCTTATCCCAGAAAGACCTGGTCCTCCCGGGGTCCAGATACTGCCCAACCAGTGACTCACCATAGTCTATCTCACTCTGCCCAACCGGAATGACAACATGTTTCCGATAGAGCGCCCACAGACCAAGGTCGCTCCCTTTTCTATCCACCATACCCTCAACTCTATATACGACCCTATTCAGATCACCATCCCACTCTGTCCATTCCACCGTTAGAGGAAAGCCAGTGCCACCGGATTCAGACTCATGGGGATCGACATATTGAGCCTGAACAACGTCCTCGCTAATCCAAAAACCAACGTACTGCACCTGGAGTATCGCCATCGTCTCGGCCCTATTATCGGCACTCACGATAACTAGATAGCGCAGTATGGTCATAGTGCCAACCACGATAATCGCGCTGACTGCAAGCGCTATCATTAGCTCAACCAGAGAGAAACCTCGCTGGCTTCTTTTCCTTTGCATTCGCGACACTGGAGCGTTCACTTTATGCCTCAGCGGTCGACCTTATAGCCCCTGGTTTCAAGCACCAGTTTATCTACGTGATATATCCTGGTCTTTACCTCTTGGATGCCTTCGTCCTCGCCATCAGGCAAAGCCTGGTGAGCCTGCGTCACGGGATCAACCTGAATAGGCTGAACGATAACCTCGATTTTATAGCTCTCGTTGGGAACTGGCACTTCACCATATGCAGGGTCAGGATTGGTGCTATTGGCGGCTATGTAGCTGGCGCTCTTGACATATTCCATCTGGTTCCTGGTCAAGCTCTCGGCAACCCTTTGCTCGTTCCGTTTAAATTCAGCCTTTGTGATGAGAATCATAACAGGAGGGACAGTTGAGGTTATCAGTCCCAGGATGACCATAGCTATCACGACCTCAATCAGCGTAGCGCCGCTCGAATTTCTGGAGAGGGATTTACGGCAAGCCCGTAGCCAATGCTGCAACATCAGTTACCACCCCTCCTCACAATTTCAGTCACCTCTACTCCGGCATTGAACCAATCGTCTGATAAATGGAGCCGAATATGGTGACGGCAATCAAACCTATTAGCAATCCCACGCCAACCGTCAGCGCTGGTGTCAGCATTCCGGTAACTGTCTCAATAGCCCTATCCGCTTCAGCCTCGTAATACACGGAGACTTTGGTCAATTGCTCCTCCAGGCTCCCTGACTCCTCGCCTATCCCGACCATCTCCGCCATCAGCACAGGGTAGAAGGAATCCGCTGTCACTGCCTCGGAGAACAACTGTCCATCTGCCATCCTGGCTCGCGCGCCAGCTATGGCTTCAGCTATGACAATATTATCCGTTGTCTCCGAGGTCAGCTTCAGGGCATCGAGAAGGGTCACGCCAGCCCCCACGAGCATACTCATATTGCGGCAGAATCTGGCCAGTCCCCCTTTAAGTATCGCCTGCCCCACAATCGGGATTTTCATGACCCAGGCATCCTTCCTCCTCTTTCCTCCCTGTGTCTTGGTGTATAGGAAGCCCACAACACCTATTCCCACTACACCTATAATCATATATAGGGCATTGGCCTCGAAGAAGTCGCTCACCGCGATCAGTATTTTCGTCATCAGCGGCAAATCAGTGCCGAGCTCCCTGACGAGAGAGGTGAGAGCAGGTACTACAAATGCGATCATAACGAACACGGCGCCAACCGCGAGCAGCAGAACGAACGAAGGATAGGCCAAGCTGCGCTTGATTTTCGACTTAATGGCGTCATCACGCTCCATATAAAAGGCCACGTCCTTCAACACCTGGGACAGGTTACCTACCCGCTCACCTGTCATAAGCAAGTAGACGTAGAAACTGGGAAACACCAAAGGATGCTTGGCACAAGCCTCGGAAAGGCTGCTCCCTTTCTCAAGGTCAGCTATCACCTCACGCAGCACAGATCTCAAGGCTCGTTTGCCAATGCGAGCCTGTATCGCCAGAGCACGCATGATCGGGATACCGGCCTCCAGGAGGCTGGCGAGGTTTCTGCTGAAGTCAATTACGTCCCGCCGCTTCACGCCAAACATGGAGGGCACTGCCTCGTGAAGAGCGGGCAACTTCAGCCTTTTTCTCAAATCAATGATCGTTAGCCCTAAGTCCCAAAGTATCCGCTCCGCATTGTCCTCAGTCTCAGCGACCAGCACTCCACTGACTACGCTGCCATCAACTGCTGCAGCACTGTATTTGAATTCCATGGTCACACCCCTCTGTGATCCTATCTTACCCCGACTTTACGCTAATGCTACAAGGCTCCCTGTGGAATGTCCATAGTACTTTCTACCTAAGCAGACAACTATGAATGATAGGAGAGATAACGATTAGAGCAATTGAAGATAGTTGGTAACAACGAGGAGCCTGTCTGAGAATTATGGGTAGAGGTTCCAACTGTGCCTAAAGCAGATGCTCCAGGCTATCCCTGCCCGCTGAGCTTCCCGGCACCATCCTAGAGAATGGTAAATACGTTGCGCATGATCTCGCCGGGAGTTGTAATTCCGTCTTTGACCTTCTGCATACCGTCACGACGCATAGGGATCATACCGGTTCGAACCGCCTCTTCCTTAAGCTCGCCTGCAGATGAGCTTCTCATTACCATCTTCCTCAGCTCATCGCCAACGGTGAGCAACTCGTACGCCCCCACTCGTCCCAGAAAACCGCTGCGCGAGCAAAAGTTACACCCTCTGCCCATCGAGAATTTGTCCTTTGCCTCACCCGTCTCCGCTTCAAAGGCCGCAGCTTCGGAAGCAGAAACCTCCACCATCTGTTGACAATAAGGGCAAACACGCCTAACCAAACGCTGGGAAAGGCTACCGATCACTGCCGACGTGACCAAGAAGGGCTCGACACCCATATCAATCAGGCGAATGAGGGCACTCACAGCATCGTTAGCATGGATCGAACTCAGCACCAAATGCCCAGTGATAGCCGCCTGAACAGCGGTGGTAGCGGTTTCAGCGTCTCTGATCTCACCTACGAGGATGATATCAGGATCGAGGCGCATGATCGCTCGCAACCCCACGCCAAAAGTGATATTGGCCTGCCGGTTGACTTGAATTTGGTTGATGCCCCTGAAGCTGTACTCTATTGGGTCTTCGATGGTCATTATGTTGCGTTCCTTGGCATCGAGCTGCTGCAACGCAGCGTACAGCGTGGTAGTCTTGCCCGAACCGGTAGGCCCATTTACCAAAATCATTCCGAACGGCGATCTCAATAGCTTCTCAAACGGCTGGAGAACCGAAGGTCCCATCCCCAGGTCCTCCAGTTTTATCAGGAGCATAGACTTATCCAGCACTCTGAGCACCGCCATCTCACCGTGCCCGCTCTCAATTGTCGCAATCCTGAAATCAACACTTTTATTGGCTATGGTTGCGCTGAACTGTCCGTCTTGGGGGCGGCGGCGCTCAGCGATGTTCAGATTAGCCATCACCTTAATCCTAGTGAGGATAGCGCTGTGCACCCCCAGAGGCAGCCGAACCGCGTCGTGCAACACACCATCGATCCTATTGCGCGCAAGCAGGCAATCCTCCTGGGGCTCAATATGAATATCCGAGGCCCGATCCCGTACCGCCTGCGTAAGCATCATATCGACTGCTTGAACAATAGGAGCCTGTCTGAGTATGTCGACATCCGCTCCCACTGCCACTTCTGTGGCTAGGTCTCCGTTGAGCTCTGTTATCTGGCTAATCTGCTGCTCAATCTGCGCCCTCAGCGTGTAGTTGCTATCTATGGCCTCATCGAGGCTCATGCCGACAGGAATGACCGTCTCAATTCTCTTTCGCGTTAGAGAAGCTATACTGTTCACAATACGAAAATCATGTGGCTCATTCGTGGCTATGGTCAAAGTATCACCATCTACCGAGATCGGCAGAATATGATGCTCCCTGGCTACCTGCTCAGATACCAGCGTCGTAGCCTCAGGCTGGATCTCAACATGAGCCAGATCAACTACAGGCACACCGTATTTCAGGCTGAGCACAGAGCCCAATACTTCAGAGTCTACGAGCCCCTGCTCCAGCAGCACATCGCTCAACTTCTTGTTGCGTTGAGCAGCGATCTCCTCGGCAACTGCGAGGTCCGCATCGCTAATGAAAGCCCCCTGTACCAGAGCCATTCCCAAGTCCCTGTTATCCTGTGACAAATCCCAATCTGCCATCTATCCTTCTCCTACCATGCTTTCAACCTATCATAAATAACTGTGTATCTATACTGAGTCTCAGTTATACCACTAGATGAAAATGAAATGAACACTGCTGGCGAGCGTAAAAATAGCGATCAGAACACCAGTCAGTTGCTACATATCAATCTAAGGGTGGTGGGAGCGCGGGGTGTAGGGGCGTCCTTCCACGGAAGGATGGAACGCCCTAACGCCCGTGAGATTGCTTCGCTGCG
>QIGA01000168.1 GCA_003229915.1 Chloroflexota bacterium | reverse complement strand
GGAAATATCGCTCCCGCTCAGGCGAGGGCTGGAGTACTGCCTGCTACTCCTCAACCCCGAGCCACCTCTTCTCGCCTGGGGGCGGGATTTAGAAGGGCTCGCCGCACATCTTGGCATCGAGCGTTGGCTTTAAGGCCTCGATGGGCACACGTATCTGCTTCATGCTGTCGCGCTCGCGGATGGTAACAGCGTTGTCCTCAAGCGAATCGAAGTCGATGGTGACGCAGAACGGGGTGCCGATCTCGTCCTGCCTGCGGTAGCGCCTGCCGATGCTCTGGGCGTTATCGTACTGCACCATCCAGCAGCGGCGCAGATCGTTGTAGACCTCCTGGGATAGCGGCAGCAGCTTCTCGTTCTTGCTCAAGGGAAGGACTGCGACCTTTATCGGTGCTAATGCCGGGTGGAGTCTCAGAACGACCCTGACCTCATCCTTATCCGGCTCTTCGTCGTAGGCATCTACCAGGAAGGCCAGTACAGAGCGGTCAACCCCCGCCGATGGCTCGATGACATAGGGGGTTATATGCTCCTTCGTATCCTCATCGTAGTAGCTCAGGTCTTTGCCGCTGTGGCGGGCGTGCTGTCTCAGGTCGAAGTCGGTGCGGTTGGCGATGCCCTCCAGCTCAGACCAGCCCATGGGGAGCAGGTATTCTATGTCAGTGCAGTCCTTGGCGTAATGGGCGAGCTTATCCTTGGCGTGCTGATGTAACCTGAGGTTCTCCCTTCTGATACCCAGGTTGACATACCAGTTGAGCCTCTCATCGACCCAGCGCTGGAACCACTCATCGTCACTGCCGGGCTTGACGAAGTATTCGATCTCCATCTGCTCGAACTCACGTGTCCGGAAGATGAAGTTTCCGGTGGTGATCTCGTTCCTGAATGCCTTGCCGATCTGGGCGATGCCGAAGGGCAGCTTCCTTCGGGTGGATGCGAGCACATTTTCGAAGTTGACGAAGATGCCCTGTGCTGTCTCAGGCCGAAGGTAAACTACCTCTGCCTCGTCCTCCACGGCGCCCACGTATGTCTTGAACATAAGATTGAACATCCGGGGCTCCGTAAGGTCGCCACAGCAGTCGGGGCAATATGGTCCCCCTTCGTATTTTGTAACCCCGCCGCTGAATTGAACAGTAAAATCAACTCGTTCAAGTAACCCCGATGGGTTCCTGAAAACCAATTTGAGCTGTGCACCGAGTGCTGCCCCAGATGGAAGGGGAAAACCGATAGTGTAGCTTCTCAAGTTTGGATACAAGATATTACCCGGAGACAGAAGAAAGTCGTCACCGATAAGCTGCACTTCGCTTTTGGGTAATGGTCTATCCAGCCATATTCCGCCAGCTACTAACCCGGCAGACTCTAGCTGTGGAGCCCCATTTGAACCGTCGATCTTGATGTTTCGTATAACAATTTGACCTGCGGCTGGCAACAAGTCTGCGCGAGCTTCGCTTGCATCGACTTGGTCATAGACTTGTACAGCACCCAATGGCTTTCCAACGTCATCGGCGCGCCAGCGCCTGCGACACTGTTTGCAGTCAACCAGGGGGTCGGCGAAGCCATCCACGTGGCCGCTGGCGACCCAGGTCTGGGGGTGCATCAGGATACTGGCATCCAGGCCGACCATATCGTCGCGTTCCTGCACTACCGACTTCCACCAGCAAGCCTTGACATTGTTCTTGAGCTCCACCCCGAGTGGCCCATAATCGTAGCAGGCGCCCAGCCCCCCGTATATCTCGCTCGAGGGGAAGATGTACCCTCGCCGCTTGCATAGGGAGACCAATTTGTCCATAGTCACTTTGCTGATGGCTTGTTCTGTCACTATGGTTCTCCTAATCAGGCTATTCAAAGTGGGTAGCGTTGCCACTCCTGTGGCAACGAATTCTGCGTCCCGATTCCTATCGGGACGCTACTTTGGATAAAGGTTAGCAGTTTTATCTGTGAGTGTAAAGCCTTGACAAGGCTGCCTGAATAGCGACAATATCTTATGGAGGGAGAAATGATTCTGAAAGAACTCGTTGTAGGACCATTTGCGTCGAACTGTTTCATCGTGGGCTCAGAAGCGACCAAGGAAGGGATGGTCATCGACCCGGGCGCCAACGCCGATGCTATCCTGAACGCTGTGCGGGGCCTTGGCCTGTCGGTTGTGCTGATAGTTGTCACCCATAACCATGTGGATCACGTTGGCGCTCTACGCCAGGTAAAGGAGTCTACTGGAGCTGGCTATGCTGTCCACGAGGCGGATGTAGAGGGGATGACGCCTGCCCTGTTTGGCCGGATGTTGGGTGTGGTGATGAGCGGGTCTCTCAAGGCTCCGCCCAAGCCCGATAGATTGCTTCATGATGGGGATGTGATCGAGATCGGGGGACTGAAGTTTACTGCGCTTCATACGCCTGGCCATACGCCGGGTGGTATCTCGCTGCATGGGGAGGGGGTTGTCTTCTCCGGCGATACTTTGTTCAACTTCGGCATCGGCAGGACAGACCTGTCTGGTGGTGATTACGTCACGTTGATAAATAGTATAATGACCAGGCTAATGGCACTTCCGGATGATACCGTTGTCTATCCCGGCCATGGCTCCTCGACCACCATTGGTGCCGAACGCAATCGGAACCCCTTCCTCGTGTGAAAAAGGGGCTCATGGTTTGATGCTGCCAAAGCCTAAGTGACGACCAGCACGAAAATGGGTACGAATATAACCGCAACCTTGCCCACAAGTTTTATCAGGATATTGAGCGAGGGGCCCGCAGTATCCTTGAACGGGTCGCCGACGGTGTCACCGATGACAGCCGCCTTGTGTGCATCGCTGCCCTTTCCTCCCATATGCCCGGCCTCTATGTATTTCTTCGCATTGTCCCAGGCTCCCCCGGAGTTGGCCATTAGTATTGCCAAGATGAAACCGGTCACCAAAGTTCCTGCCAGGAATCCCGCCAGAGCCTCCAGTCCCAGGCCAAAACCGATTGCAAGCGGAACGAGTATCACCAACAGCCCGGGGACTATCATATCCTTCAGTGCCTTGCGCGTTGTTATGTCAACACAACGCGCGTAGTCGGCTTTGGCGGTGCCTTCCATCAAGCCTGGTATCTCCTTGAATTGCCTCCGAACTTCAGTGACAACCGCGAAAGCGCCGGAGCTCACTGCTTTCATCGCCAGGCCAGAGAACAGGAAGGAAAGCACAGCCCCGATAAGCAAGCCAACCATCACTTTGGGCTCGGTCAGGCTTACGATTATATCTCTACCAAGCTCCTCTTCGGCCACGGCGAAGAAGGTAGCCAGCCAGGCCAGTGATGCCAGCGCCGCCGATGAAATAGCGAATCCTTTGCCTATGGCGGCGGTGGTGTTCCCCACCGCGTCCAGGGCTTCGGTGCGCTCCCTGACCTCTTTCCCCAATCCACCCATCTCAGCGATCCCCGCTGCGTTGTCAGCTATCGGGCCATAGCAATCTATGGCTAGCAGCATCCCCAAGGTGATCAACATACCCTCGGCGGCGATGGCTATACCGAACAGTCCCGCTGCTTGGTAAGCAATCAAGATGGCAACGGCAACGAGCACTACTGGTATAACGGTGCTGAACATACCGACGGCAAGCCCTTCAATAACATTGGTGGCAGCGCCCGTTTGGCTTGACTTGACTATACCCTTTACAGGGCCTTTATCCGCAGTGAAGTATTCGGTTGACAGCCCGATCAGGAATCCGCAGGCCAAACCAGCGATCACAGCATAGAAGACACCGATTTCAGCGGAGCCCAGATAGAACCACACCAGCAAGAAACCACCTATTATCATCAGTATGTTGCTGACATATACACCGCGATTCATGGTTGCGCGAGCCTTGGATGTCTGCTCCTCGAAGCTTCCTCCGACTTGGGGCGGCCTGACGAAAAAGACGCCGACTATGGCGGCAACCACCCCCACTGCGGCTAGGAGCAGTGGCAGCAGTATGCCCTTGTCGGCATAGATAATGAGTCCCAGAACCATGGAGGCTGCTATTGCGGAGACATATGACTCGAAAAGGTCTGAGCCCATCCCAGCGATGTCACCCACGTTGTCACCTACGTTGTCAGCTATTACCGCGGGATTTCGGGGATCATCCTCGGGAATACCAGCCTCCAATTTCCCTACTATATCAGCGCCGACATCAGCGCTCTTGGTGAAAATCCCGCCGCCGACTCTGAGGAATAGCGCTACCAATGAGGCGCCAACCGCGTATCCCAGCCAGACGTGACTGTCGTCGAATAGTATCACGATGACGGTTAAGCCCAGTAGTCCCAACCCCACGACGCAGAACCCCATCACTGCCCCACCGGAGAAGGCGATACTTAGCGCTCGCGCCCAGCTCGATATGGCGGCGGTGGCCGTTCTGGAATTCGCCCTCACAGCGATGCTCATCCCCAGATACCCCGCCAGAGCCGATGTTATCGTGCCCACAAGATAGGCCACGCCGACCCAGGGTTTCGGGTCTAGCACGAAAGCGAAAACCACTGCAATGATGATGGCGACAATTGCCAGGACGCGGAATTCCGCACGCAGGAATGTTCTGGAGCCCTCCTGGATAGCCGAAGCAATCTCCTTGATTTTGTCCGAGCCTTGGTCCTGCCGAAGAATAAAAAGCACGAGGTATCCGGCAAAAGCCAGTGCCAACAGTCCCGCGAGCAAGACCGGTATCATCGCAAGGTCCATGGAATCAACCTCCATAAAGGTTCTGGGCAAACTATAATCAGCAATGCTGAGATCGGGAAAGAAAGGCTAAGTGTCGATAAGGATTACTTGGCCAGGCCTTGCAATAGCTGGAAGGCTTTGCCTTCGGTCTTAATGGCGGGGGCGATTACCACCTCGGTTTGATGCATCTCTTTGATATTCCGCGCTCCGCAGACTCCCATCGAGGTGCGTAGTGCTCCAACCAGATTCTGCGTGCCGTTAGTGACCGATGTGGGGCCGAAGAGAGTCTGCTCCAGTGAGCCTTTGACCCCTACTCTGACCCGTGTTCCCCTTGGCAGTGCCTCGTGGGGCGTTGCCATTCCCCAGTGATTGCCTCTGCCAGGTGCCTCTTCAGTCTGAGCAAGTACCGATCCTAACATCACGGCATCAGTCCCACAGGCGAATGCCTTGCAGAGATCGCCGCCGTTACGTATACCGCCGTCAGTGATTATCGGGATGTACCGTCCCGTCGCTCTGAAATAATCGTCGCGCGCTGCGGCACAATCCATGGTCGCTGTCGCTTGGGGTACCCCTATGCCTATTACCTCTCTTGTGGTGCACGCCGCGCCGGGGCCTACGCCTACGAGCACACCGTGGACGCCGGTCTCCATCAGCTTACGACAGGCGCTGTAGCTCACGCAGTTGCCCACGATAACGGGCACTGGTAGCTGCTTGGTTATCTCGGAGAAAATAAGACCACGGTAGCTCTTCGATATGTGACGGGCGGTAGTGACGGTCGATTGCACGACCAGAATATCGATTCCGGCCTCGGCGGCAAAAGGGGACAGCTTCTTGGTATTGGCCGGGGTGAGCGAGGCAGCACAGACAGCACCTGCATCCTTGATCGCCTTTATTCGGTCACCAATCAGTTTCTCCTTGACAGGTTCCGAATAGACCCTCTGGAGGATCCCGGTTACCGTCTCGGGCGGAGCATCGGCGATCTCGGCCAGAATTCCATCCGCGTCGGCATAGCGCGTCTGTAAGC
>QIGA01000244.1 GCA_003229915.1 Chloroflexota bacterium | reverse complement strand
GCCATCGCCATAGTCAGAATCAACTCCCCCGATGCCACTCTGGGCAGCAATGCCTTTCTCTGCTCCTCTGTTCCGAATTCGAGGATGGGAAGCGCCCCCATAGCTATGGTACTGAACATCGGGCCTGGCGCAGCAGCACGCCCAAACTCCTCGAAGAGCACCGCCAGGTCAAGCAGGTTGAACCCAGCTCCGCCGTACTCTTCCGGCAGTATCAGGCCTATCCATCCTAGACCTGCCATCTTCTGCCACATTTCGGGAGAGTAGCCCAGATCGCTGGCCTCGATCTCCCTGACCAGTGATTTAGGACACCACGCTCTGAGGAAATCGCGCGCTGACTTCCTCAGCATCTCCTGCTCTTCACTAAGGGCGAAGTCCATATTTATTTCACCGGCTTGAACATGGGAAGGGGCCATTCATCATTTATATCCACGAAGACGACTTCAACAGGCATGCCAAAATAGAGGTCTTCGGGATTGCCTTCGGCCATATTGGATATGAATCGAACTCCCTTCTCCTCCATCTCCACAAGCACCACTTCAAAGGGGACTCTGTAGAGCGGGTTCACCTCTCTGGTGAAGACAACCCAGCTATAGATACTTCCTTTCCCGCTCGATTTCACCCACTCCAGGTCATAGCTGTGACACCTATGACACATGGGACGGGGCGGATGAAGAAACTCACCACACTCCTTACACCTTTGAAAAACCAGTTTCTTCTGCTTAACAGCTTCCCAGAATCCCTCTTCAAAAGACTCAGCGACCGGTTCAAAGAAATACTTCAGGTATCTCCTATTCAATTCCAAAGCCATCTCTTACCTCCCCTGCGACAGGATGAGAGCGCTTGTGGGGACCCCGAGTCCACCCGTAACCAAAACATTCTCCACATCCTTGATCTGTGTTGTCGACGTGCCTCTTATCTGCCTCATACCCTCGGCAATCATATTCATTCCATGTATGTAGGACTCTGAAAGCATACCACCGGAGGTGTTGATGGGCAGCTCACCGGTCGGCCGGATACGATCCCCCCCTTGGCAGAAAGGCCCGCCTTCTCCCACTCCGACAAACCCCAGAGCCTCCATTTGCATGGGGACCAGGGAGGTGAAGGCAGCGTAGAATTGAGCCACATCAATGTCTTTAGGCGTAAGCCCTGACTGCCTCCAGAGCTCTTTACCGACCTCCTCCATCTCCGGTATCCCGATCTTCTCCCGATAGTAGCTGGTCATGCAATATGAGTCCCATCCGGTCGCCATAGCAGCAGACGTAATATAAGCGGGCTTCTGCCTTAGGTCCTTTGCCCTTTCGGGGGTTGTGACAATCAGGGCAACAGCCCCATCGTTCTCCAGACAGGTATCATGCATACGGAATGGGTCGCACAGCATCGGCGAATTGAAATAATCCTCCATTGTTATCGGCCTGCCATAGAAAATCGCCCTGGGATTTACGGCAGCGTTCTCTCTGCAGACAATGGCGACCCAACCGAGCTGTTCATTCGTGGCTCCAGTCTCGTACATCCACCGTCGTGTGAACATCGCGACCCATGAGGTCGGACTCGCAAAGCCAAAGGGCATGGTGTAGCTCCAGTGGGAGTCGATCGGGATATTCGCCGGCCGGCCATAGCGCACTGTCCCGCTGGCAGGTTTCAGCGAACGAAAGCACAAAACATAGTTCGCCATTCCGGCTGACACTGCCAACGCCGCATGCAAGATTGTGGCACAACAGGCGCCGCCTCCCCATGGAGCCTCCGCAAAGTATCTAAGGTTAGGGATGCCCAGGCATCGGGCAACGTCGGTCTCCGTTGTAAACTCGGTGGAGGTCTGCCCGGCCGTGCCGAATTTGACTGCCCCATCGATCTCCTCAGGCTTGAGTCCCGCATCCCGGCAGGCCGCCATTGCCGCGTCCACTGCCATATGGATTTCGCTGCGCCCACTTGCCCTTGAGAACTCAGTTGAACCGATACCAACTATACAAGCCTTGTTCTTGATCGTCATTTTCCAACCCTCTCTATCCTTTCGTTGGCAAGGCCATAACTGCCGTTCCGACAATATGGGGACCCAAGTTGTTATCACCAGAGATATCGAGTTCTATCAGGTGATCGCCCGACTCTTCGTATTTCTTGGTAATCCTTGCGTTCATGGCCATCTTATTGCCAGCAGTGGGGAAATTGGGCACCTGGAGGCCGATGTTCATCTTCTTCAGCTCAGCCTCGGAACCAGCCCATTGCTCCAAATACGCAGCCATGAGTCCATTGGAGGTCAAAATGTTCATAAAGACATCCGGAGCCCCTTTCTCCTGTGCGAAGTCCCTGGCATGATGCACCGGCATGAAATCGTGCGAAGCCCATATAGCGCCGCTGACAATTAGCGTGGTGTCTATAGCCCGAGATTTCTCGGGCAGATCCTGTCCAACTTCAACATCTTCCCAGTAGACATTCTTTACTTCCTGCGCCATTTTTTCCTCCTTCTGCTGGTTTAGCCCTCATAAAGACGCCGCGTATCCATAGGCGGCTTATACTTGAGCACCCTGAATGATTCCACACATATTTCCTCGTCATGTTGATTGACAAACGTATACAGAATGTCAACATAGCGCCCAATGCCCTGGCGCGTGAAATGATCGTACTTGGATACTCTAGCGAGCGTGATTTTGCCGCGGATTACATCCCCCGGTTTTATAGGCCTCAGATACGTTTGCTCTTGCGCCGTAGCAACGACGCCGTTGTACCCTTCGGAATCAAGAACATCAAATAGCTGGTTATGGGGGTCCTCCTTAAAAGGCTGGTTTCCGTGGACAAATCGCTGTAGCGCGTCATGCATGTCATCCAATGACCATGTCTGCACCATCGCCGGCGGAGCGATAATCCCTCCATACTTGCTCTTCTTGGCATATTCCTCATCTGTATACATAGGATTAGGGTCCTGCATGACCTCACACCAATGCCTGATATCAGACCTAGTTACTTCATCATGTGGTTCGTGAAACGGCGACGATTTACCGATAAAGCCCTCCAATTTTGAGTAGTCCAGAGTTTCTTCAGGGGGGCCTGAAAATGGTTTGATCCTGTCATTTTCTTTTCCCATGCGGATAAACCTCCTTGGCATTCTCCCAATCACGACACCGGGGTCAACATCTGGGACTTGAGGATGGTGTAGCTTTGCTTGCTGACCACCTCCCCTTTCTGATTGCTGAACGTATAGAGCAGATTGACCTTGTACCCCTTTCCCATCTTCGTCTCTTCCTCAGCAGATGATACACTGACAACCTTGACCTTGTAGCTTAGCTGATCGCCCAGACGCACAGGCTCAAAATACTCCTGGTCCAGCGCGATACCGACTGCTATGGTATAGCCCGCATCGTCTAAAAGCCTCAAGACCTGCTCGTGCGGTTCCGTTGCGTCTACCTTCTTGGGCCACAGAGGATCCATTGCCCATACCAACATCATAGGAGGCGGGGCGATGTTGGTATTCCATGACTCCTTCTTTCCCTCCATGAACTCACGCCAGTGTCTGATATCGGATGTGCTCACTTCATCAGGGGCCTGTATGACACTTGACTCCTTTCCGACAAACTCTTCCACTTGACTAAGGCTCATACTCTACCTCCTCTTCAACTTGATTCGAAATGCCAGCCTACATTGACCTAGGCATGCCCAGACCGGCCATGGCTATGATATTCCTTTGAATTTCAAGAGCGCCTCCACCAAATATGAGCACTATATCCATCCTAAGAGCATGCTCCACTTTCCCTTTGAGTGGAGCCCACTTGGACCCCGTCTGCAACTGCCCGAACTGACCGATGATCTGCAACAACGAGTTGTTGATCCGCTGATTCAACTCTACTCCATAAACCTTGACCATGGATGACTCCGCATACACAAGAGCGTCCTTGGTTGTCAGCCAGACCACATAGTAGTTCAGCATCTTGAGAACTTCCAATTCCATCATCAGCTCTGTGAACTTCTGCCTTACCCAGGGCCGTTCAATGACTGCTTTGCCATCACAGGTTGTTTCCTTTGCCCACTGGATGGTCTGCTCGACGTTTCGTCTCATCGGCGCGGAAGGGACCAGCGCGATGCGCTCGAAGCTCAACTGAGTTGTCATGTACTTCCAGCCTTGGTTCTCTTCACCAACTATGCATTCCTTGGAGACCCGCACGTTGTCAAAGAAGACGTAGTTTGTCCTTTCTCCGCCCATGGTCATGATGGGCTCAACCGAAACGCCCGGGGCATTCATGGGCACCATGAAGACGGAGATTCCCAGGTGTTTGGGGGCCTCGGGGTCGGTCCTGACAGCAAGCCATATGTAATCGGCAAAGTCCGCATTGGTGGTGAAAATCTTTTGCCCGTTGATGACATAGTCATCGCCATCCCTGACAGCCATGGTCTTAAGGGAGGCTAGATCAGTACCAGCATCGGGCTCGGTATATCCTATGCAAACCTCCAGTTCGCCTTTGAGAATCGGGGGGAGGTATTTCCTCTTCTGCTCATCGGTGCCAATTCGCATTATGGCGGGGCCCACCGTGTTCAATCCCAGTACCGGCAACGGGATCTCCTCATAGAAGCAAATCTCATAGAAGAGGTGCTGCTCCATCGGCGTGCGTCCCTGCCCGCCATATTCCTTAGGCCATCCTACCCCCAGCCAGCCATCACGCCCCATCTGGCGAACCAATCGTGTGTAGGCAGGCCCTCCCCCGTACCCTGATCGGGTTTCCAGCTCGGCCATCAGCTCAGGGGTTTTCTGCCCCCTGAGGTACTCAGTACATTCCTGACAGAATCGCTCTTCTTCAAGCGTCAGCGCAAATTCCATTTTTCAACTTTCCCACTTTGAAGTACTGACTCACCGCTTCATATGCCCAGCCTAGAGGCAACGGGGCCAGGCAAAGGCGGGTACAGAGCGCCTTTCGCAATTGCCTTTTCCCGCAACCTCTCCAAATATGCTCTCAAGTTGTCCCGTTCACCAGTGGAAAGGCAGGACATGATCTCATCAATCACTTCGTATATCTCAAAGGTGCGGCGAAAAGCGTCTTCGCCTTTCGGCGTAAGCACTGCCGTTATTGGGCTCCCCTTGTGAGAGCCTTTGCGGCGTTCCAGGAGTCCCTCCTTCTCCATGCGCTTCAGCAACTGGGAGGTTGTTTGATGATCCCGGTCTATTATTTGAGACATCTCAGCGACTGTTGTCGGCCGCTCCATGATCTTGAGCCCCCATAAAGCCATGGTCTGCCTCATGGAAACGCCTGATGGTTCTAATTCCTTCTTCCGAGCTCTTAAGATTGCGTTGTATGTAGTGGCCAACAAGCTAAACAGTTGGGATCCTTCGGACATGGTCAAATCGATTTCCATCTCAGTCCCGCCTTTTCTCCTTCTGGAAAGTCATGCCGCGAACCATCGTCCCTGATGCCCGAAACCGCTTGATAACAGAAAAGGATATGCCACATATATATATGCTGTAGAGCATACTCTAATGTATACTTCAAAATCAATATCTTGACCTGCCACCCGAAAAAGACATTCATCGTCAGTGGTACTCCCTCTCTTTGCTTTGTCAACCAACCCAATTGGCTCTATCATGCTCACTTATCTCAGCCCCGAAATAGCGATTGGCTTCAAAAATCGGGGGGTTAGGTATCATTGTTCGGAAAATACAGGTTGGCAGTATTGAGTGGGTAGGGTTGGCCGACGTCGGCCAACCCTACCCC
>QIGA01000204.1 GCA_003229915.1 Chloroflexota bacterium | reverse complement strand
GTTTTCCAATGTCGTGGTAATCGTGCCTGTGTTCGCCACCTCATTTCCCGCGGCGTAGGAGTGGTGTATGTCAAACCTCACCTTATTTGGCCCGATATTTCTATCCCAGAAGGCACCGATTTGGTCTTTCCCCACATGCCCTTTTCCTTCAGGGTCAAGAAAGGACACGCCTACGGGGTCTTCGACGACTGCATTATCAGCGAAGAGCGCAAGCCACTCACTCTTAGCCCCCCTTTCCACAGCGCTCATGGAAAGCTTGGAGGCAGCGCGCGCCGGGTGTTCCGTAACCATATGGAAACATCCTCCTTTCACTTATCTGTTGTGCGGACTGCAAGAGCAGTTGGGGCCTTGCGACATCGAACCATCCCAAACAAGAAGGCTCGTCGGCGGAAACTCCCTCAGTCCATCTCCACTCTGTTGCCGTGTTTGATACTGTATCGCCCCAGGTAGCTCGCTTGAACGAAGGTTTGCGAGAAGCTCGGAGCGCTGGCCAATTCTATGTAGTCAACACAAGAGGCCACAGATTTGGCCTGGGCTCTTTTGCTCAGGGAGATCAAGGCCATTTTAGCCGAGCGGTGGCAGCATGCCGACCGCTATAGCGCTCGATACGTCAATGTAAGTCCCGAAAGCTCCAGCAATCACCACCTGGTCAACATCCTCTTCGGAGCAACCACTTGTTTCAAGAAGCACCTGTATGCCAGTGCGGATAGCCGCCTTGGCCAGTTGCAGCTCCCGTACATCTTTTTGAGTGAGAGTAATGTCCGGTTGACCGTCTCGTTCGTCAGCCGTGACGAGGATAAACTCCCGTTGTTCCTTGCGGGTACGAACGCGAGAGTGGCTGTCGATCATTCTCCCGCCTTTGTTGAGCACTCCTGTTAGATAGAGCTGTGCCATAGCATCAAGCGCGCCTGATCCGCAAATACCGACAGGTGGTGCTTCATCGACGGTCTGATACTGTACAATATCGTCTAATATCTGTACGCGTTCGATGGCTCCGCTGGCAGCCCTCATACCATGCTTGATATGGTAGCCTTCGAATGCGGGGCCCGAGGCGCATGATATTGCAGTTATCTTGCCATTTACGATAAGTGAAACCTCGGTGTTCGTCCCGATGTCCAGGGCCAGCGTGACTCCTCTGCTTTGCCATACGTCCGTCGCCAACAACATCGCGACATGGTCGGCACCGATGAAGCCGGCGATGTTGGGCAACAAGTGGACATAGGCACCCGGAGCAATGTGTAGACCCAGATCGCGAGCCTTAACGTCCAGAGCATCGCTAACTGTGGGAACAAATGGGGATAGGGCGAGTTGCCTCACAGGCAAGCCGGCCAGCAGATGGTGCATGGTGGTATTGCCCACTACTACTGCCTCAACAACTTCCTCTGTGTTAGCGCCAACCTCAGTACACAGGTCGATAGCCAGTTGTTTGAGGGACTTGACTGCCAACTTCTGCATTTTCATGCCCAGAGCTGGAGATTCCATGACACCATTGATGCGGCTGATCACGTCTTCTCCATAGCTGATCTGGGGATTTATAGCTCCCTGGGCAGCTAGCGTTTGACCATCGCTCAAATCAACCAGATAGGCTGCGATCTTGGTGGTACCCAGATCTACGGCCAATCCCAAATGGTGGCTAGGCCAGGGGCCGAGGGCTACTACTTCGTCCTGGCGAACCGAGGCCTGACTTTGCCATTTCCAAGATCGTAACCGAGGTGAGAGAGTACGGAGAACATCGATATCAACCTTATTGCATTGTAGCCCGTGCTGCTGGGCAAGCGCTTCCAGGAGCCGTTGGGCGTCAGCTTGGGACTCGGCCAAGGTTGGGATTGGTATTTCAAGTCGATAGGATTGCACAGGTGGCTCCGGACGGACCGCTATCTCCAATCCCTCCACCTGGGCGCGCTGTATCGTGGTCATTGACTCGGGGGGCACGCTCAACCTGCAATCTCCGGCAGGGTAAGTCTGGCAGGCCAGTCGCCAGCCCTTTTTCAATTCTTCAGGGGAAAAGACCTCATGCTCGCTGGGAGTTGGCCGTGAGACGCTGCCGCTCAGAATCTGGATCTTGCAAGAGTGGCATTTTCCTTGGCCGCCACATATAGCGCTGATACCTACGCCGAGTTGACGGGCGCAAGCCAGGAGAGATTGTGTGCTAAGGCATTCTCCTTTTCGGCCTAGTGGCTCAAAACCGATTGCGTAAGCAGGCATGTTTTTCCTCGATTGATTTCGGTCGCAGAAAAGCGTAATGGCACATTCTGATTGGCGCAATCGCAAACTGCATAGCCGTTCGTTCGCAGTGACTCATGCGCTTCGCAAGTACTCCACCAAGTCCTTTTCACTCTCGGGGACGAAGGCCTTGTATTCTTGGGCATAGCTGTCTTTTACCTCATCTGGTGTAAGAAATGCCAGAACTGGATATCCTACGATCTGGAAGCACCCCTTGTCGTCTTCACTATCGCCAATGTATGCCACCCTGCTTGCCTCTAGCCCCAGGTCGCTCAGCAGCGTAAGCAACAACTCATGCTTCCTCTTGTAGATGACTAGCCCGAATTCAATAGCTCTCCCTCCGCCCTCTTTGAGATGATCGGCCTCGCAAAAATCGAAGTACTGGTGATACCCGGCAACCGTCAGAACTCTTTCGATACCGTACTTGTAGCCAGCGGAAAGGATACCCGTCATCTTCCCGGACCGGTGACATTCCTTGACTGTCCGCAAAACTCTATGGTCAAGTGCCTGCTGGGTAAGCTGGCTGTTTGCATACTGCTCGATCGAACGGCGTATTATCGAGACGGGTGTACCATTTATTATCTTTTCGTTGTAAATGGTGAACATCGCTCTTACGAAATCGAAATCAGCCGCGAGACGTTTTTCTCTGTACAGCGTTTCCAGTTGTCTTCTCGCTTTGAGGATGCGAGTCATTCTGAAGGGATGAAAGGGTAGGGAAGCCCTGAAAACATCGATTGCTATGGTTTCGAGCAAGGGCCTCTCATCTCTGTATTCTATCAGAGTGCCGTTCCAGTCGCATATTATAGCATCGAGAGGCATAACAATTGTTCCGGCGAACTATGATTGCAGTTAACCGTACTCGCTGAGGTGCATATTATACCATCGGTGAGCGTTGGAAGACCAAGCGGAAGTGAACAAAGGTCAGCTCAACAGGGTCAACATTGGGTACGCAAAGACCATTAGACTTTGCCTTGCTTGATGAACGCCCAGACTGTTCTGTTGCGCACCAGCAGCGCAATAAACCAGAGGAGTATAGCGCCTCCTATGAGTTCAGAAACAAGTAGCGCGGGGTTGGAGACGGGGGCTCGCAATATATGGAGCACCCAGTCGGTGAGGTCTTCGGGTTCAAACGAAAAGCCGTAGAGTGGCCAGAATAGAGTTCGTGGATTGAGCCACATTTGATCCAGAACAAGATGGGAGAACACCCCAAATGAGAATACGAGAAGCCAAAGCTTTCTACGGCTTTGGTACAAATAGAGCCCGGCAAGAGCGATGAGAATGACGAACAGAAGCGTGTGGCAGAAGATCCTGCCGTTGCTAAAAGTGTCTCTGAAGAAATATATACCTACAGGCTTATCTATTATATCGGGAAAGAGTGAACCGATGAGCAGAAGCCTGATATCAAAGCGGGTTGCCAAAGATGTTAAGGGCGACGTTTTGCTGCTCAAGGTACTATGCTGTGAAAGAAGTGGTTGGGAAGAGTCAAGAAGTTGCTTTCTGGGAGCATTTGCCCGCATTGTGAAAGGGCGATTCTTGAAGAGGGCGCTGTTAAGCAGCACCGCGGCACCGAGGGTTATCCCGGTGTGTCCGAGTATGAGCATCTTACTTATTTTGGATCCATCAGAAGTGTGGTGGTACGGGATGCGGCGACTGGGCTATATCGGCCGATGATTTACTCTAACCTGAATGTTCAGCAGATGCAATACCTTGCCCGGCGCTGCTGGGAAGCCTTTCGCCCACCGCTATTCGACTGGCAACAGCGCTGGCGCGTTGTCACTTTCATTGACACTCGATGCGTATTTGGATTAAGCTATCACCACCTCGGCGTACCTTATAGGGCGACGCTAGCAATGAGGCCAGAATATCTGCTCCTTGAAGCCGCTGGTGGCTCGACTATGGCGGAGTTAATGGATGACGGTGGCCTGAGGTTCGGGACTCAGCGCGCTTGTATCGTACCCTGGCCACGAGCTGATGTATGTAGGTGGTACTGTGAGAGAATATGACTACATAATAATAGGCAGCGGGATAGCGGGCCTCTACGATGCTCTGCTGGCTCAGGAATTGGGCAGCGTCCTCATTATCACCAAAGGTAGCATACATGAATGCAACACCAGGCATGCGCAAGGAGGTATAGCCGCAGCGATTGGCAGCCTGGACTCACCTGAGCTTCACTTTGAAGACACCATAGCTGCGGGCGCTGGCTTATGCGATCCCGAGGCTGTGCGCATTCTCACGAGGGAAGCCGCTGATCGCATCGCTGACCTGGTCAAGTTCGGAGTGCCATTCGATACGGTTGATGGCGAGATTGCTTTGGCCAGGGAGGCTGCTCACAGTGTACCCCGTATTTTGCATGCAGGCGGTGATGCTACCGGAGAGCGCATTGAAGTCACATTGAGCAATGCCGCCCGCTCTTCGAGCAGGATTACCATACTCGAATATTGCCTTGCCATAGAGATTCTTGTCCTCGAAGACGGCGTATACGGGGTCGCTGCGTTAGACTTACATTCGGGATCTATCGAGAGATTTGGATGCCGTTTTGTCATTTTGGCTACTGGCGGAGTGGGGCGGCTGTTTAAGATTACCACCAATCCTGAAATCGCCACTGGTGATGGTATCGCTTTGGCATATAAAGCTGGCGCTGAGATTGTAGATATGGAATTCGTTCAGTTCCATCCTACAGCTCTGCGTTTGCCTGGGGTGCCGCTGTTTCTCATCTCTGAGGCCGTGAGAGGAGAAGGTGGCATATTACGCAACGCTGAGGGGGAACGCTTTATGTTGAACTACTCACCTGACGGAGATTTGGCTCCTAGGGATATTGTGGCCCGCAGTATCGTTGCTGAGATGGAAAGGACTGAAACTGATCGCGTTTACCTCGATGTTACTCATCTGCCGGCGAGCATTGTGTCGGCGAGATTTCCTCAAATATACCGCTTTTGCTTCGATCATGGCCTGGACATTACATCCTCGATGATTCCGGTTGTGCCCGCCGCTCATTATGTGATGGGCGGGGTGCGGACAAACTACTGGGGGGAAACCAACATCGCGGGTTTGTTCGCGAGCGGTGAGGTATCGTGTACCGGTGTGCATGGTGCGAACCGCTTGGCGTCGAACTCACTACTGGAGGTACTGGTTTTTAGCAAAAGGATCGTGGACAGGAGCAGAGAGGAGGTCAATGCAGCTACTACCGCTGAAAGAGAAGCTTCTGCTCTACCGGAGCGAGCTGTTGATTCTGGTAACTGCCCGAGTCTGGACCTGATTGCTTTGGAGTCGCTGCTTTGGGAGAATGTAGGTATTGTGCGCTCGGCAGATAGGCTGAGGGAAGCAGCGAACATCCTCGCTGTTTGGGAGGAAGAGCTTAGGAGGCCTACGGATCGTCCATCATACGAACTGGCTAACATGGTGCTGGTGGGGCGGCTTCTGGCTGAAGCAGCTTTGGCGAGAGAGGAGAGTCGAGGTGCTCACTTTCGTTCCGATTCCCCCGAGCCCTCGGATGCCTGGCTCAGACATATTGTCTTCAGGAAGAAGGATTAGTATATTTGAAGGGTCGCAACGTCGCTGATATCTGTGCACATGTTAGTGGTGAGGCAAGATTAAAAGGCCATTAGAGTTATAACTGAGTAAACTGGGAGGAAAGGCATGCAAAAGATAAAAATAATAGTCGAAAAACATCCTGAGGGTTATGTGGCCTATCCTTTGGGGTTACGGGGTGTGGTGATTGGAGAAGGTGATACCTATGAGGATGCACTTGCGAACGTTAAGTCAGCCATTAGGTTTCACATAGAAACATTTGGGGAAATGGCTGTTGAAGCGGAAGAGATTATAAATACATCGGATCGTTAATGGGGAATGGTTGAATCATTCGAGATGGAATTAAAAAAGGTTGAGCAAATAGTCGACTTAGCTCTGGCGGAAGACCTGGATCGGGGCGATGTCACTACGGAAGCCCTGATACCGGCAGATGAGGAGGGCAGGGCGTACCTGATTGCGAAAGGCGAGGGGGTTTTGGCTGGTTTAGGCGTGGCCACTATGACGTTCCG
>QIGA01000275.1 GCA_003229915.1 Chloroflexota bacterium | reverse complement strand
CAACATCTGTGCCGGTGGTTGCGCCAACGCTTACACCTACACCTGTGCCGGCGGCTGCGCCAACGCCTACGCCTACACCGGTGCCAACGGCTACGCCTGTACCAACACCGACCCCGGCATCGACGGACCCTGCCCCGACATTGCCTTGGGGCGTCATTGGGGGAGCAATCGGCGGGGTGTTAGTCATAGTCCTGGTGGGTTTTGCGGTGCTTAAGAGGAGGTAAAGGGCTGAAGTGGTGGGACGAGGGCGATATGAAGCACAGTAGACTGCTGGTTCCAGGGATACTGTTGCTTCTATACGCTCTTGCCTTGAGCGGCTGCTCTGCTGAGACACTGGGGAAAACGGGCGGGGATATAACTGTCAGGGTTGTAGTGACGCGGGACTTTGGTGGGGAGATCATGTCCGATGAGACGCTGAAGGTACCGCCAGGAACCTCAGCTATGGCGGCGCTGAAGCAGGTGACGGAGGTGGAGACAGCGTATGGTGGAGGGTTCGTTAGTGCCATAAATGGCGTTCGCTCTGGGGATGACAAAGGGGACTGGTTCATCAGTGTCAATGGCATCATGGCCAATGGGGGGGCGCTTGCCTACACCCTGCGTGATGGCGATATCCAGCGCTGGGATTTCCATGATTGGAGCTTCCGCATGTTCATTCCAGCAATCATGGGTGACTTCCCAGAACCCTTAGCGCATGGTTATGGAGGGCAGGTTCGGCCCACGCTGATCGTTCACGAAGCTGGCATGATGGGTGTTGCACAGGACTTGGAGGGCAGTCTGAAGAGGCTTGGTGTAGCTGATGTTTCCATCAAAAGCACCCTTGATCTCAGGGAAAGCGACAAGCAACATTCTAACTTAGTCCTCATTGGCACCATGAATTACAGCCTGATAGCGGAGTTGAATCGGGCCTGGAACAGGCTGGGCTTCTTTGTCCATTTCAAGGACGGCGCAATGGTGGTCTACAACTCGAAAGGTGAGATAGCTGCTGAGTATGGCGCTGGAAGTGGCGTAGTCCAGGCGACTCAAAACCCGTGGAATCCCAGTGGCATCGGGGTTTCCGAGAACGTGGTCTGGATGGTGTCGGGCACAGACGAGGCCGGGGTAAAAAGCGCTGCAAATGCCCTGATCGACAGGTATGACGAATTTCGACACGCCTATGCTGTGGTGGTCACAAATGGCGAGATAATCAAGGTGCCCCAGTGATAAGCTTCAGGTATAGAGAAAAACGAACCGTAATCCATAAACTCAATCCATTCTGCAAGCTGGCCTGGGTTGCCAGCGTGTTTGTCCTTGCCCTTGTACTCAATAATCCGATTTTCCTCCTTCTGTTGTTCCTTTCAACGCTGCTCCTGGTGATAACGGCAAAGGTGTGGAGAGAGTGGACATCTTTCATGAAGTACGCTATCTACATATCTCTGACGATAGTGGTAGTAAACACTCTGGTCAGCTATCAAGGCACACATGTTCTGGCGGAAGCCCCCTTCACCATCCCGGTGATGGGCACTCCTACAATAACCCTGGAGGCCATTATCTATGGCATGGCGATGTCCATACGATTGCTGGCGATAATCTCTGCCTTTGCCATACTCACTCTCACCGTTAACCCCGACGATTTGATGCTTGCGATGATTAAGATGCGGTTGCCCTATAAGTCGGTACTGGTAACCGCACTCTCCACCAGATTTGTTCCCACTCTGATTAGCGATGTGGAACGGATTGCCGATGTTCAGCGCTCAAGGGGTTTGGAGCTCGACAAATGCAGTTTGCCTAAGAGGATCAAGAGAAGCGCGTCGGTCATAATACCTTTGCTCTCCAACTCCCTTGACCGGACGGTTCAAATCGCGGAGGCGATGGAATCGAGAGCCTTTGGCAGCGGTGCGAAAAGGACTTTCTACAAAGACATAAAAATGAGCCGAATGGATATCGTGACGGTGATAGCGGGGTTTGCTCCTTCTGTTCTTGGCATTGTGATGTTGATTTTGGGTTTCGGGGACTATCAATACTACCCGACGCTGGGGAGAATGGATCTCAGCGGCCCGGAATGGACAATGCTGCCGATTCTGGCGCTCGTGGTGTCATCCGTAGTTTTCCTGGCCTTCCTGAAGAGGGGGGTTGATCTTGATTAGGATAAGAGACTTGACCTTCTACTATGGAGACGCCAGCAAGCCAGCCCTTCAGGGTGTGAATCTTCAGATTGAAGACGGCGAGTTTGTTCTGGTGACTGGGCCTTCCGGCTGCGGTAAATCCAGCCTCTGCCGGTGTCTCAACGGCTTGATCCCGCATTTCTACGGGGGAAAGATAGCGGGAGGGATGGAAGTCCAAGGTCTCGATGTGATGAAGAGCACGACCAAGGAGATGGCTACCAGGGTGGGCATGGTTTTTCAGGACCCGGAGAACCAGCTTGTATCCATGGATGTGGAGCGAGAAGTCGCCTTCGGTCTGGAAAACTTAGCCTTTGCCAGAGATATTATGGCCAAGAGGGTGGAGGAATCTCTGGATGCGCTGGGGCTCTCGGGCATTCGTTATAGGGGGGTGCATGAACTCTCCGGCGGCGAGAAACAGAAGGTTGTCATTGCCTCCGTTCTGGCACTGCATCCAGATATTCTGGTATTGGATGAGCCCACGTCGGAGCTGGACCCCAGGAGCGCCGAGGAGGTGCTTTCCATTGTGCAACGCCTTAACGATGATCTGGGTATGACGGTGATACTGGTTGAGCACCGGCTGGATAGGGTGGTCCATCTCGTGGACAGGATGATAGTTATGGATGAGGGAGAGATAATTGCCGATGGGCCCCCCAGAGGGGTTCTTGCTAACGGCGATATAACTAGCGTTGGCGCTGGAGTCCCTCCTCTTGTCAGGATGGTTCGGCGGCTGAGGGACAGCGGTTTTGATGTCGATGACATACCCCTAACTGTCAAGGAGGGGAGGGCGATACTGAAGGACGTCTTCAGGGGGGCGAAGGTAAGCGAACTACCTAAGACCGAGAGCACAAATAGCGGCGAACCGGTGATCGAAATAGATAAACTGTGGTATGCCTATCCCGAGGGGCTTACCGCTCTAAGGAATGTGAGCCTGAGGATATGTCGCGGGGAGTTCGTTGCTGTTATGGGCAGAAACGCATCTGGGAAGACTACTCTGGTCAAGCACATCAATGGCCTGTTGAAGCCAACGAAGGGAAAGGTGAGGGTTGCTGGGATCGATACTCAGAAGGCTACCATCGCTGAGCTGGCCCGGAAGGTTGGATTCGTCTTCCAGAACCCCAATGATCACATCTTCGCGGATACTGTTGAGGAAGAGATTTCCTTCATTCTGAGGAACCTTGGATTCGATGGCACGGAGATGGCAGCGAGGGTTGATGAGGTGCTGGAGATGTTCGGCCTGAAAGAGCACAGGAGGCAATATCCTCGCTCGCTGAGCGGTGGCGAGAGGCAAAGGGTTGCTATGGCATCTGTTCTTGTGGCCAGTCCTGAGGTGCTCATTCTCGATGAGCCAACCAGAGGGCTGGAGTATAGGCTCAAGAGCGAGTTGATGCGCTTCCTGGATAGATATAGAGGAGAAGGGAATACAGTGGTCCTGGTCACACATGATGTGGAGACGGTGGCGGAGTACGCCGATAGGGTGGTATTGCTTAGTGGGGGCAGGGTTGTGGTGGATGGCAACAGGCGGGATGTTCTCTCGCGGGCGCTGTTCTTCTCGCCGCAGATAAACCGTCTCGTGCAGGCTTTTGAAAAGTACGGCGTTCCCAATAACATTATAACTGTTGACGAGGCAGTGGATATCCTGAAGTGAAGAAGTGTAGCGTCGTGACTCCTGTCACGACGCAGGACCCGTTGCCACAGGAGTGGCAACGCTACGGTTGTTGGTAGCGTCGTGACTCCTGTCACGACGAGGGATATGTAGACACCTTTTTGGAACAACCTGATAAGATATCCTGAAATGAAGAAGAGTCGCTTATTCCTGGCGCTTATTTTCGTCATAGGTGTAGCTGCTTTTGTAGTTCCCGCGGTTTCTTCGGGCTCATCGAATGGTGCTGTAAACTGGGGGCTGGCAGCGACAATACTTGTTATCCTGGTTATCGTAGCATTTTTCTTTGAGTTCGAGGCAGCGGCCATAAGTTCAAAGGAAGTGGCGCTCGTGGCAATGCTGGGAACCATATCCGCTATCCTCAGGGTTCCTTTCGCTGCCTTGCCCTCTGTGCAACCGAGCACCTATCTCGTGATCTGCTCTGGGTATGTATTCGGACCTGTGGCCGGGTTTATGGTAGGAGCGCTGACCGCGCTTGTCTCCAACTTCTTCCTTGGGCAGGGGCCGTGGACACCGTATCAGATGCTGGCCTGGGGATTGTTGGGGGTTTTGGCAGCGTATTTCAGACGACTCAACCCGGGAAGGGCAGGCTTGATTATTTTTGGCATAGTCGGAGGATATCTGTATGGCTGGATAATAAACACCTGGTACTGGACATCCTTCATCTACCCTCTGACCTTCAGGACATTCTTAACCTATCAGCTCACCAGCATATGGTTCGATACTTTCCATGCGATAGGGAACGCTGTTTTCCTTGGCTTTTTCGGTATGAAAACTATCGCTATCCTGGAGAGGTTCAGGAAGCGATTCAGTTGGAGACTATCGAGCGAGCCCGGGGGTGCTCAATTGCCCAGCACGTTGTCTGCTGCAGGCGGTGAACAGCAGCCTTTGTAGTTCCTCTCTATGTGGCCAACGAGGGCAGGTTGCTTGACATAATGCGCCATAACCGCTATGGCGCTGAGTCGGTTATCATAGGCGAAGTCGTTAGTATACTCCGGCTTCGATGAGTGTCCCTTGCCAGCTTCCATAGGGTCTCTGAGCCAGGCCTAGTGTGGGCGTCCGAAAACCCAGTAAAACCGTGATAGCCTAGAGCATCTGCTCCAACCTACCGCAGGACCAGGCACTCTGCCCTTTCAGCTCTGCCTTCAAACTCCCAGGCTTCGGTTGAATTTTCCCCTCCAAGGCTTGCTATTCTCATTGAAGGTGCCCCATGGTGGCATTGCGGACTTTTTGTGGTATTATACTTATCGCAGGCGAACGCCGCACCGGTGTCGCTTGCGAACCTGGATGAGTAGTTAGGCAAGCGAGGTGAGGAAATGAGAGGCTTTTCTCTGGTCCTGTGCATTATCGGCGTTCTCATTACCGCCGTGGGGGTCGTCGTGTACTTCCAAGACAATAAAGGACTCGGCATTGCTGGCTTTGTGCTTGGTGTGGGCGCCGGGTCGATCGGGGTTATGGTATTCCTGACCGATTTCGTACTGCGGATCCTTCGACGCACGGCCAGCCTGATGGTACGCTTTCAGCTATGGCTGCTCAAGCTGGAGATCAATGGTGAGCTGGGAGCTCCTATCGATGAGACTGGAGACCTTGAGGAGAGGATAGAGGAGCCCCTAAGCCGCTGGTCCGACGATTGAAGATAGACGGAGTTCACATGTGGGACTCGAGATTTGCGCTGAGATGTACGGTGGTTTATACTGAATCGGCCTAGGCTACAGGGGAGCGACCAGGTCCCGGTGGGCCTCGCGGGCTTCAACCCCGTTGTGGGGCATTAAGAGTGTCCTTGGTGGGTTCGACTCCCATTCGCTCCCGCCAAGAGTTTTGCTAACATCTTCTTTCCATGCGGGTTCAAATCCCGCCCTCGGCACCACAATTGCTGATATTTTGCTAACATCCTCTGTCTTCATTTTGCCAACC
>QIGA01000170.1 GCA_003229915.1 Chloroflexota bacterium | reverse complement strand
AATCTAAGGGTGGTGGGAGCGCGGGGTGTAGGGGCGTTCCATGGAACGCCCTAACGCCCGTGAGATTGCTTCGCGGAGTTTACCCTGAGCCCGTGAGATTGCTTCGCTGCGCTCGCAATGACATAAGGCGAAGGGCTCGCAATGACACCTAAAATTCTGATTTTTATAGCCAATCGCTATTTTTGGGACCCACAGCCTGCTTGCCAATTCCCATAGGGCGCCGAGCCCCAAGTTCCCCCTACTCCTCGTGAATTTCCCCCTGTGCCCAAGTTGGTGGGTTGCGCCTTGCTTAACCCACCCTTAATCCGTGGATTTCATAAATTATTAGTCTTTGGCATGGTTCCGCATAAATCTCCTCTCCCTTGATGGGAGAGGTTGGGTGAGGGTGAATCCCCCTCCCCTTAATCCCCTCCCGCCAGGGGAGGGGAATTACGATGAACTGGCGGCTAACTTTTTAAAATTCACCCGGCAGGTGGGCTTTTTGAATCTGGGCTCGCGGATCATGCCTTGACAACAATGCCTGAGTGGACATATAATACTATGAGAACATATGTTCTTCTACAAGGGGCTGAGGATGCCGCGTATCTTGCATATCGACCTCGATGCCTTCTTTGTCTCAGTGGAGCAGGTGGTAAACCCTGACCTGAGGGACAAACCGGTGGTGGTTGGAGGTGACCCTGGTGGCCGTGGGGTGGTCGCCTGTGCCTCCTATGAGGCGCGGGTGTATGGGCTAAGGGCTGGAATGTCCCTGGCTGTTGCCCAGCGCCTCTGCCCTCATGCTATCTTTCTCCGTGGCAACTTCTATCGCTATCGCGATGCCTCGGCAGGATTGCGGGATATTCTGGCCGAGTTTACGCCGGATATAGAGCCGCTGGGGTTGGAAGAGGCATTTCTGGACCTCACTGGATTCGAGCCGCTCTATGGTCCTGTTAGGAAGACTGCGTTACAGATAAAGAGACGGATTAGGGAAGAGCTGGGGCTCACCGCCTCCATAGGTATCGCCAACTCAAAGGTAGTGTCGAAAGTTGCTTCTGATCTATGTAAGCCCGATGGATTGGTTGAGGTTTTGTCTGGGGAGGAGCCACTTTTCCTTGCGCCATTGCCCGTCGCCAAACTTCCCTGCGTCGGGTCGAAGACTGAAAGCGCTCTAAGGAGGATTGGTATCACGACCATCGGCGAGCTTGCCCGACTGCCGCTTTCTTTCTTGAAGCAGAGCTTCGGGGTGCACGGCGAGATCATGCACCGCTATGCCAGCGGGATCGATGGCAGAAGGCTTGCGCCCCCTGCTCCACCCAAGTCCATAAGCCGTGAGACCACTTTTGGCGAGGATACCTCTGATCGTGTATTCCTCAATGCGACCTTGCATTACCTTGGAGAGAGGGTTGGCGCAACTCTCCGCTCTCAGGAGAAACAGGCGAAGTGTGTGACTCTAAAGCTGAGGTACGCTGATTTCGAGTCGATTACTCGCAGCCGCACGCTAAAGGAGGCTACTGATACTGACAGAACCATCTATGAGGTCGGGCAATATCTGTTGGAAAAAGCGCTGGAGCGCAGGGCAGCTCTGGTACGACTTATCGGCGTTGGGGTATCCAACCTGACTGAAGGAAGGCAGCTCAAGATGTTTGATCCTGGGACAGAAAGACTGGAGAGGCTCAACGGGGCTATCGACCGCATCCGTGGTAGATATGGTTTCACCGCTATCGAGGTTGGCAGCACTTTGCCTCTAAGGGGTATGTTTTCTATCGAGGATGGGCGCTATCGCTTAGAAACGCCTTCACTGTCACGCTAGCTGCGGACACCTTCAGCCTCCTTGAATTAGCTTCAATCCCCCGCTATACTTGAGAAGTCGTGAAATACTGCGTTGTGATAATCGATGGCGCATCGGGCTGGCCGCTCACTGAGCGGGGGGGGGAGACATGCTTGGAGATGGCGCACATCCCGAATTTGGACCGGATGGCAAGGGAGGGTACTCTTGGCCTGGTGAGGACGGTGCCGGAGGGAATGGAGCCCTCGAGCGCGTGCGCCTGCATGTCCATAATGGGCTATGATCCAAGAGTGTACTACGGGGGCAGAAGCGCAATCGAGGCCATAAGCATGGGTATACCTATCACTGAGGGGGAGGTTGGCTTCCGCTGCAATCTGGTTTCCGTTCGTGATGGCAGAATGTGGGACTATAGCGCGGGGCACATAAGCGATACTGAAGCTCATGCCTTGGTTGACACGTTGGAAGAGAGCCTTGGCGATGACACGATACACTTCTACCCCGGTGTCGGCTACAGGCACATTTGCAAGATAAAGGGGCATGGGGATACGCTTAAGGCGACCTGCACCCCACCACACGATATTCCCGGCGAGCTCATTGATGAATACCTTCCCCGCGGCTCTGGGAGCGGCTTGCTGCGAGATCTCATGGCCCGCTCTGTGGATGTACTTCAAGGGCATCCAGTGAACAGGGCACGAGAGTCACGTGGAGAGCCTCCTGCTACAATGATCTGGCTTTTCTGGGGAAGCGGGGAAATCCCCGAACTGCCACGATTCAGGGAGGTTTACGGCCTTGATGCTGCCTTGACATCGGGAGTTGACCTTCTCAGAGGTCTGGCAAAGATGGCGGGAATAGAAAACCTGGACATAGCTGGTGTGACAGCCGGCCTTGACAACGATTATGCTGCGCAGGCGACCGGTGCTCTCGAGGCGCTGAGGACGAATGATCTCGTGTTCATTCACATTGAGTCCCCCGATGAAGCTGGCCATGCGGGGGACATCGATGCTAAGATAGAGGCTATCGAGCGGATAGATCAGGAGGTAATTGGCCGGCTCCTTTCCCTTGAGGGTGGCAATCTCCGCATACTGGCTATGCCCGATCACTCGACACCTATAGAAGTTCGGACCCATGTTTCGGACCCAGTTCCATTCATGGTCTGGGGCGCGGGTATCAAAGCCATAGGTGCCAGTGCGTTCGGCGAAGCGGAGGCAAGGAGAGTGGGAGGGGCTGTTGAGTATGGCTATAATATCATGAGAATGTTGGTACAAGGATAGGTGCGGGGATCATGGCAATCGTCGTGCAAAAGTATGGTGGCAGCTCAGTGGCTGACGCTGACAAGATCAGGAATGTAGCTCGGCGGGCAGCAGCGGCCAGAGAGAGGGGCGACCACGTTGTGGTGGTGGTCTCAGCTATGGGGGAGACCACCGATCGGTTGATCGAGCTTGCAAATCAGGTTTCGGACCATCCCGATGACAGGGAGCTTGATGGCCTTCTCTCTACAGGGGAGCTGGTATCCAGCACGCTGCTGGCTATGGCGTTGAGATCAATGGGAGCGGAGGCGATCAGCCTGAGCGGCGCCCAGGCTGGCATTAGAACGGATGCGGTCTATAGCCACGCCCGAATCCTTGGCGTGAAGCCCCATCGCATTAAAAAAGAGCTTGAGCAGGGTATGATAGTGATAGTTGCCGGTTTTCAGGGTATTACTGAGGAGATGGACATCACTACGCTGGGACGCGGCGGTTCGGATACTACAGCGGTGGCTTTGGCTGTTAGTTTGAAGGCTGAAAGATGTGAGCTCTATACCGACGTCGATGGCGTCTATACCGCCGATCCCAGGATTGTTCCTGAGGCGAGAAGGCTAGATGAAATAGGCTACGATGAGATGTTGGAATTGGCATCCTATGGTGCCAAAGTGATTCACTCACGGGCCGTGGAATTGGGTGAGCTGCACAAAATGCCCATCATAGTGGCGTCCAGCTTCAGCGACAAGCCAGGTACTGTTATCCACGGAGGTGCTCTCATGGAGGTTGCAAAAAAGGTGCGGGGAATCAGCCAGGATGTCAATGTGGCTAAGGTAACGGTTGTAGGAGTCCCCGATAGAACGGGTGTTGCCAGTGCTATCTTCGATGCACTGGCCAGAGCGAACATTAGCATTGATACCATTGTCCAAAATGCCAGCATAAACAGGATCACCGATCTAACATTCACTGTGACCAAGAACGATCTTACCAAGGCAATGAAGGTGATCGACCCTGTGGTCAAATCCATCGGTGCTCGTGAGTGCACCAGCGACTCCAAACTGGCGAGTGTGAGCATTATTGGGGCTGGTATGCAGAGTGTACCGGGGTATGCGGCTAAGATGTTCAGGGCTCTCTATGAGGCAGGCATCAACATAGAGCTGATCACAACTTCGGAGATAAGGATAACATGCATTATCGATGAGTCTAAGGCGGGTGACGCTGTACGTGTGTTGCACAGAGCGTTTGAGTTGGAGCAAGGGGCGTGAAAAGAAGCCGCGGACAGAGTGGTATTCTCGCAGCGTATAAGCTTCTGGTGCGTGGACTAAAATGGAGAATCCTGAGGCGAAATGGCGCTCTACAGAGCGATCACTTCAACGACCTCGGGCACCTGCTCCTTTATCACCCGTTCCACCCCGCCCTTCAGTGTCATCGCTGCCATGGGGCACCCGCCACAGGCACCAGTCAGCCTAACTTTCACAGTGCCATTGTTAACATCCACCAGCTCGACATTGCCCCCGTCTGCCTGCAGTTGAGGTCTTATCTGGTCTAGGGCTGCCTCCACTTTCTCTCTCATGCCATTCTCCTCTAGGATTTCAACGAGATTTCGCCGCTTCACTTATTCTAGTTCTAACATACCATTAGCGGGAGTGGATTGTCAACGTAGAATATTGTCAAGACTCTTTTAGAAATGTCCCTTGACAAAACCGTTGGAATCGCATAGACTTAACAAGCTAAGCGATTAGCGAAGCACCTTAACAACTGGATAGTGGAAGGAAATAAGGTTTTCAAAGTGCGAGTTTGATCCTGGCTCAGGATAAACGCTGGCGGCGTGCCTTATGCATGCAAGTCGAACGGGAATGGAGACTTCGGTTTTCATTCTAGTGGCAAACGGGTGAGTAACGCGTAAGCGACCTGTCCTCAAGTGGGGGATAACCCCGAGAAATCGGAGCTAATACCGCATTATGCACTGAGGGTAGAGCCTCGGTGCCAAAGCCGCAAGGCGCTGGAGGAGGGGCTTGCGTCCTATCAGGTAGTTGGTAGGGTAACGGCCTACCAAGCCAATGACGGGTAGCTGGTCTGAGAGGATGTCCAGCCACACTGGGACTGAGATACGGCCCAGACTCCTACGGGAGGCAGCAGCAAGGAATTTTGCGCAATGGGCGAAAGCCTGACGCAGCAACGCCGCGTGGGTGAAGAAGGCTTTCGGGTCGTAAATCCCTTTTGTTGGGGAAGAAGTTCTGACGGTACCCAACGAATAAGCCTCGGCTAACTACGTGCCAGCAGCCGCGGTAATACGTAGGAGGCGAGCGTTATCCGGATTCATTGGGCGTAAAGAGCGCGTAGGCGGCCTATTAAGTCAGTTGTGAAATCTTCCGGCTTAACTGGAAGAGGTCAATTGATACTGGTGGGCTTGAGGGCAGCAGAGGGAGGTGGAATTCCCGGTGTAGCGGTGAAATGCGTAGAGATCGGGAGGAACACCAGTGGCGAAGGCGGCCTCCTGGGCTGTTTCTGACGCTGAGGCGCGAGAGCGTGGGGAGCAAACAGGATTAGATACCCTGGTAGTCCACGCTGTAAACGATGGACACTAGGTATGGGGAGTATCGACCCTCTCCGTGCCGAAGTTAACGCTATAAGTGGTGTCCCGCCTGGGGAGTACGGCCGCAAGGCTAAAACTCAAAGGAATTGACGGGGGCCCGCACAAGCAGCGGAGCGTGTGGTTTAATTCGACGCAACGCGAAGAACCTTACCAAGACTTGACATGCACTTGCAAAGCAGAGAAAGCTGCTCCTCCTTCGGGACAAGTGCACAGATGCTGCATGGCTGTCGTCAGCTCGTGCCGTGAGGTGTTGGGTTAAGTCTCGCAACGAGCGCAACCCTCGTTGTCAGTTGAGTTCTCTGGCAAGACTGCCTTCTAGAAGAGGAGGAAGGTGAGGATGACGTCAAGTCAGCACGGCTCTTACGTCTTGGGCTACACACACGCTACAATGGGTGGTACAACGGGTTGCTAAAGAGCGATCTGGAGCTAATCCCATCAAAGCCATCCCCAGTTCGGATTGGAGGCTGAAACTCGCCTCCATGAAGTTGGAGTTGCTAGTAATTGCAGGTCAGCATACTGCAGTGAATACGTTCTCGGGCCTTGTACACACCGCCCGTCACGTCATGAAAGCTGATAACACCTGAAGTCGATGTGCTAACCCCGGAGCTTGTCGAAGGGGAGGTAGTCGCCGAGGGTGGGATTGGTGATTGGGACGAAGTCGTAACAAGGTAGTCGTAGCGGAAGCTGCGGCTGGATCACCTCCTTTCTAGGGAGTCAAGAGGCCTTGGCCTCAAGAATCCTAGGTCGGTCGATGGAGGAAACTTCATCGGTAGTTTAAGGTTAACCTTTCCTTCCACTATCCAGAGGTTAAGGCGCTTTTTTTTGGGCTTGTCGCCCTCGCGGCAACCTCCTGGGAACTCGATACGGACTACGGTCTTTGGGCTGAAGAGGTTAGAGGGTAATCTCGTTCCCCCCACAATCCCAAGCCAGGGTTTTCAATATTCTCCCCAGAAACTGGGGTCCTTGTTCAAGTGTAGGGACTCCTGCTTTCACAGGAGTAACATGATTATGTCAGTATTCCGAAAATACAGGTTAGCAGTTTCGAGTGAATAGGTTGGCCGCCCTCGGCCGACCCATCTCAGCAATGTAGGGTGGGTGCAGCGTAGCGAAACCCACCGCTTGTCTCAGGCATTTATGGGGCCACCATGTTCATTCTCGGTTGATTAGGCCAGTGCCTGCGTGCTATAATCAAGCAGCGTAGGCGCTCGATAAACAGTAGTGGCTGAGATGTCGTGGGCGGGTAGCTCAGGGGTTAGAGCACTACTCTGATAAAGTAGGGGTCGAAGGTTCAAATCCTTCTCCGCCCACCAGCCCGCAGGAGAAAA
>QIGA01000018.1 GCA_003229915.1 Chloroflexota bacterium | reverse complement strand
AGGTCATCACAAAGTCGGCGGTGAGATTTTGTGATGGGTCTGCCTGCGCCGGTCTTGCCAGAGGCGGAGCGAGCACCCCCAGGACGGAGACGAACAGTGCCAGAACAGTAAATGCGGTCAGCGCTCTGCTCTTCATATACTCACCTCTCACCCACCCTACACCCCTGTCTTGCTAAGTCTTCGGACACTCCCCCAAGCGCGAGCGGAACAAAACCACTTATTCACGTTTCCGTCGGTCGTAGTAGGCTGTCAGCCACGATGATGGGGCAGACTATAACAGGTTTGCCAGCCGATGTCAACTCCTTTTGTTTACTTTTTCTCCCATTTTTTGTCATAACTTATCTAAAGTGCCCATGAACGGATTCCGTGGGGAGATTACCGGGGCTTGACGTGGGTAGCCTAGGGCTAGTGATTGGGTTCCTGCTTCCGCAGAGCCTGCCCCATGCTTGACAGGGGAATGACAGCAAGGGCACGGTTAACGTGCCCCTGCATTAACAACCGTAGGGTGGGTGGAGTGAAACGCAACCCACCAACCTATTCTTCCATATCCGCGCCTGTTAGAACCCCCGGTAGCGTCGTGACTCCTGTCACGACGGAATATTCGTTGCCACAGGAGTGGCAACGCTACGGTCTGCTTTCGCAGTAAGGGGCGATACGCCAGTTAGCCCCTAAAGGCCTCGCAGGTCGGCACATCGCTAGTCGAAGTAGGGGCGCAATCTCTTTAGCAGCGACTTTCTGAGACGTCCGGCGAAGTGAGCGTGCAACCCAATCAAGAGCTTCGAGCTGGCAGGTACAATAGTCTCGAAGCGCTCTTTCTCTATGGCCTTCCTGATGCTCCTGGTGATCTTCAACGGCGATGTCGTACACTGATCGCGGTAGTACGCACCAAGTTTGTTGTCAACGGCATCGAAGATTCCCGTGCGTATGCCCCCCGGCACGATCACGCCGACGTGGATTCCCTGGTCCTTTAGCTCGTAGTACAGCGCCTCTGAGAGGGCATAGAGAGCGGACTTGCTGGCGGCGTAGGCAGAGGTTCCGGGCACGACCAGTTTGGCGCCGACTGAGGCTATGTTTATGATGACGCCTCTGCCCTGTTCTTGCATGATAGGAATGACAGCGCGTATCAGAGCCACAGGCCCATAGTAGTTGATGTCCATATGTGCTTTGAATTCGGCCTCGGATAGGTTGTTGAAGAGTTTCACGGCCATTATGGCAGCATTGTTCACCAGGATATCGATACTGCCATGGCGCTCATGTGCCGCCTGGACCATCTTCCCGACCTGTTCGACGTTGCTTATGTCGCAGGCTTCCGCTGTCGAAGCCGGGGCATACTTCAGGACTTCGTCCAGGGCTTTCGACAGCCTGCCCTCCTGAATGTCTACCAGCACGGGAGTGCAGCCGTGCTTCGCCAGTTCAATGGCGATCTCCTTGCCTATGCCACCCGCCGCTCCGGTAACGATTGCTGTCTTGTTTTCAATCTTCATTGCTCAATCTCCAGTTTCTATCTCCATTCGAGAAGGTGGGTTCCATTTCATTTCGCCCACCTTACACTGCTGGGCACAGTTGGAACCTGCCCATAATTCGCAGGCAGGCTCCTAGTAGCCGAGGTCTTCGCCGATCAGCACCACCTCTATTCGCTGCGGCCATGTCTGGCATTCGACTATCACCGTATAGGTGCAGTGCCGGATGTCTTTGCAATCGACGCAAATCCCTGTTATCCCGCACGGCGTGGGCGGGTAACCATGCTGCTTCTCCAGTCTCTGGGCGTTTATGGGCGCTGCCACCTCTTTGACCCGCCTTAAAGCTGCATCTACATTGTCAACAATTTTATTGACGCCACTGACGACGATGACCCTCTCTGGCCCCCAGATGAGCGCCGCCACGCGATTGCCGAATCCATCGGTGGCCACAAGCTTGCCATCCATCGTAATGGCGTTGATTCCCGTCAGGAAGACGTCGGCGGTAAGCGCCTGCTTCCCTACCTCGGCGACCTCCTGCAACACTGTCTCCAGTGGAGGATGGTACTGCTTGCCCTCTTTACGATATGGGTTGTGAATCTGGTGGCTTCCTCTCTTCTCAAGCTCATCGAATATGCCGGTCTGAACGAGGGTAAGCGAGCCGCCCACACCGATTGTAGCCCCCTCCGGGATCATTTCAAGCAATTTCGTTCGCGCCTCGTCGCGATCTTTGACATAGTGGCACTTGATATTGTTCCGCTCAAGAACCTTCGCGCACCTTTCAGCCAGCTTCTGGTTAAACCACTGCATTTCCTCGAGGTGGTGCATGTCTATCCTCCACTCCTGGTATTATCTGAGAATAATTTTGGATTTATTTCGGATTTCGAGGAACCATGTCCGCATACTTGTTGGAGAAATCGAGAGGGGTCAGGATGTATGTCCATAGTATCTTGTCGGTTGTTCGGGGCATATCTCCGCAAGGTGGCCAGGCACGGCTCTGCATGCGCCTCCTTGAGTTTCAGATTATACCACTTTTTAGCGCCTCTCTTCAGATTGAAGGGTGCCATCTCGGAGATTACGCCGGTATGCCCCCCAGGAGCCTGTCTGATGATTATGGGTAGGTTGGGGCGTCCGCTCCAACCATTCCTAGAGCGGATGCTCTAGGCTATCCCTTTTACTGAGTTTTCGGACACCATCCTTAGAACATGCGCGCCTGCTCCTCCCAGGGTTTCCTCAGACCGAGACGCTGTGAGATTCTCTTATAGCAGTTATAGGCGGAGAAACCTAGTGTACCGACGCCGCCGCAATGCTGAGACCCTGAGGCCATCCAGAAGCTCTCAATGCCAGGAACCTGGTATTGGGCTAACTCCGGTATCGGCCTGAACTTACCCCACTGGCTAGGACTCTGATTCGAGGTATACATGCAGCCATCCACCCAGTTGGGATTCCTCTGCGAGATGTCAAGGGGAGTGGGAATATTAACACCTATCACGTTATCCCAGGTCATGTTCGGCGCATACTTCTGCCACTCATTTATGAAGCGCCCACCCACCTCTTTTCTCACCTGTAGCCACTCCCTCTCGCTCAAGTAGCTGGCAGGAGGAGGGTGTCCCTCTGCTACGAGAGCGACATGTTTCCCCGGTGGGCCGTAGCTGGGATCCCACTGAGTGGTGGTGAGCTCGGACATGTATACCTTCTCCGGCCACCGGCCAGGCCTCAAGTTGTGCATCTGATAGCCATAGTGCCGGTGGAGGTAGTCGGTATCGTCATCGCCCAAGAACACCCATCGGGCCTTGCCACAGTCGGGATTCCAGCTAGCCGCTCTATACTGGGCCAGCTCATGGAAGCAGATATGGCCCCAAAACAGTTGTGACCTGTTGGTTGTTACGTGGTCGACCTTCCTGCGGATATCAGGGTCCATATCCAGGTCACGAAGATGTCTGCTGATGGTCTGCTTGATCTCGGCGGTATCTATCACCAGCTTTTTAGCCTCGATCTCTGTGCCATCAGCCAGCCGGATTCCCCGGGCACGGCCGTTATCTACGATGACCTGATCGACGTCGGCACCGACGAAGAATTTGCCGCCCTGTTCGGTAAAGGCTCTCTGGAGGGCATGTGCGACATTGTGGACGCCACCTTCAGCCACGGCAAACGCTTGGAGACCGGCAAAAGAGGGCATCGGCAACGTAGCTAGCTGCACAGGGGCAACATCGTCGGCCGCTATCCCGTTGAAATACTGCCACTGCAAAGCAAAGGACCTCATTTCCGGGCTGTCGTAGAGATCGCAGACCACCTCCCACTCGGTCATGAACTGATAGCGTGGGTCGAATCCGCCCTCAGGATCGTTCAACAAGTCCGCCAGATAGTCGGGTTCTCCAGGGAGGGGAGGGGGGTTGAACATGATCTGCCCATGTGCATACATCCAGTTGTACAACCTCTTCTCCAACGCATTTGCCGTTCTCTCAGCGTCGCGCGGTGATATCCGCTCCAGCTCTTTGAGGTTCTTCTCAATCAGTGTGGGATTGGGCAGGACTGTCCCCGAGTTTTTGTCCCACTCCAATGCTCGATAGATAACTATGCATCGATCATCAGGGAATATCTTGGACATCAGCACTTCAGGGAAAATGAAGTTCAGTCCCTTGTCGCCGAGATTGAAGTCGTAATATGCAGGGCTCATCCAGAACGCCATGATCTCGGCGTGGGGGTTGCCCAGAAAGCCTGCTGTCGGCACTGGCGCGGTGCATGCGGCACCGCCCAGCTCGTTCCCCTGCTCAAAGAGGCCTACGGTCATGCCGTTGAGGCCCAGGTAGCATCCCATTACCAGTCCTTCTTTGCCACCTCCGATAATTACGGCGTCGAAGCTTGCGTCAGCCATTTGCATCTCCTCTTAGTCGATCTCCTGTCCCGCCTGTCAAGGTGTCGGCTTTACGGATCGCCACCTAGGGTGACGATGTCGGTTCGCAAAAGCATGAGAGTATTCTACGAAGGCGGGACACAGAGGCTCAAGAGCGAATATAGCCCAAAATTCTCTCGCACAGAGGGAAGGCCATCTGATAGATCTTGTCGGAAACCATACTGGTCACAGACCGGATTGAATCGCCTGCGAAGTAGAGCCCCCGGATGTTGGGCGATTGCAGATCGATTTCTGTTGGGACCTTGGCCCAGGCATACCTCCCCCAGTTGAGCTGCAGCGACATCCCCTTATGTTCAATGGCTTTGTTGAAACCCGGGAACGCCTTTTCGACGGCGTCCTCCCATCTTCTAATCGCTTCGTTCACTATCTCCGGCGGTGAGGTGAGACCGAAATGAGTGTCTGGAAGTCCACCTGGTATGTAAGAGTAGAGATACTGTTTCCCCGGTGGCTCCGCGACATTGAAGAGGGGATAGCCCAGGCATATGTCTCCAACGTAAGTGGGCAATCCGTAGTCGGGATCGAAGAGGTGTATCCATCCGTATCCGTCCTTCGGTATGACCTCCTCGCGTAGAAGATAGAATACGGACAGGTCTTCGTAGGTCAGCCTTCCGCACAGCTCGATGGCCTCAGCCCAGTCCTCTGTTAGAAACTCACGTCTCAGGACATTCCTTGCCACTGCTTCAAAGATTGGGATCGCGCAGATGACAATGGGTGCGCTGTATTCCTCCAGAAAACGCGTTTCATTGTTGTGGACGATCGCCCCTTTTGCCTGTCCATGCTCTATCAGGATGCTTCTGGCTCTCCTGTTCGTCAGGACAGTTCCACCGTGATCTTTGTAATACTTGGTCAAGGGGGTTATGACCATGTCTTCCATGTGTCCCTGCTTTGGATACCAGAATAGGAGGGCCCCAGCCCTGGGGAAGGCGCCGAAGACATTGGCGAACGTTCCGCAGTTCACATCTGTGGCAGCGGCACCCATAAGGGGCGAGGCTAGATGAAGAACAGCGTTGGCTATGGGGTCTTCGACATTTCTGTTGATCCAGTCGTCAAAACTCACGTTGACCAGCTCGCGACATTCCTCCTCAGACGTGCCCTCCATGATTCTGAAGGCTTTGCTGAGCGACTGTCGTGACGGCTCCTCCATGGGCAAACCACTGCCGAAGGCGAAAAAGTCGAAGAAGTTATCCACCCCCTTGCCGGGGTCCATCGAGAAGTACTCGATCCTGTTGGAGTTGTCTTTGTTGAGCAACCCCATGGTCCAGTTTATCTCCTTGGTGTCAGCGTGGGCAATTCCCATGTGAGCCAGGTACTTGTACATAAAGGTTTCCTCGGGTTTGCGAACCAGTGCCGTCGGCATGCGAACGCCGTTGTCCGAACGGCAACCATGGAAATCAATAGAGCGATACCGTCCCCCAAGATCAGGCTCTCGCTCTATGATCGCTGAAGATATGCCTTCCTTGGCCA
>QIGA01000042.1 GCA_003229915.1 Chloroflexota bacterium | reverse complement strand
ACCATCGCCAACGGCCGGATTATTGGCTCGATTCCCACTGTTTGATCAGCTAGACGCGCGAAGCCTATTATCATATTGGGCGCATAGAGGGCCTGTAGCTCGAAGAGGTGGCCGTTGTCTACGATAGAGGAAATCACCCCGTGCATATCGTAGGGTTGAGACACATCTACTGGCACCAGCTCCAAAAGCCTTTCATCGCCACGCCTGGGATCATCTCCTGTATCTGCTATAGGGGGTTTATCCCTCCAATTGGACGGGAGAAAAGTGAGAAGCTCCCTGCAAGCGGCTATGGCCTCTTCGTCACTATCGACAAGCAAATCGTTGGACCCTGTGACCTCAGAGTGCAGCAATGCCCCTCAGATCTCATCCTGCGTCACATCAACAGAGGTAACCGCCTTCAAGAGAGGCGGTGAGGCTACGGACATGTAGGCTATGTTCTGGCGCATGATAACGAAGTCAGCCATTATCGGAGAGTAGGCCGACCCGGCATAGCAGGGACCCAGCATCAGGCTTATATGCGGGACGACTCCCGACATCAACGGAGGATAATACATGAATCCACCCCCACCACCAACTGGGCTGCCACGTACAGGCACTTTGAATCCTGACCTGCCAAACAGGTCGTGGATTCTTATGGCACCCGAATCAACCATTCCCACCAAGGGAATACCCTCACCCATGGCCTGTTCCATTGCTCTGGCCACTTTGCTGTTCTGAATAGTGGACTGGGTGCCCGCCAGCACAGTGAAGTCATGAGCATAGGCGTAGACGTTGCGGCCCTGAACTTCGCCGTAGCCAACGATCACAGAATCACGTGGGAGTTCCCTGTTATCGATATCGAAGCCGGTCTTCATCGGCTGTGTCCATATCCCGATCTCATGGAAGGTCCCTGAATCGAAAAGCTTGTCTATCCTCTCCCAAGCCGTCAGCTTGCCTCTGTTGTGCTGCTTCTCAATATCCGCCGTACCACCCCCCGGCTGCAACCTCTCTCTGCGCTTCTCAAGCTCCTGAAGCTTCTCTCTCATATCCACCATCGAATTCCTCCCATGTCATGTGCGCTGACTTCTGTGCGATCGGTAAGCTGCTGAGTGCTGAATGCTTGCCCAAAATCATAGTCGCATGTTCTCATGTTTGCGGTGGGGTCTCTCCTGGTACTTGTTCGCCAGGGTCTTGAGCGCCTTTATCAGGAAAGCCCTCGTGTCGCGGGGATCGATGAACTCCTGCGCCCACTCCCGCTCCAGCGCCTGAAACTTCTGTTTCATCTCCGCAACCCTTTGCGCCTGCTTTTCCTGCCTGGCTGACTCATCCTCTATCGCTTCGAATTCCCTCTTGTAGATAATGGATACCGCACCTTCCCCCCCCATCAGCCCCCGCTGCACTGTGGGCCAGGCAGCATCCAGATCGCCCCCCAGGGTTGTGCCCGGCATGGCCAGTTGCCCGCCTCCATACAGCTTCCGTATCGCAATCGTGATCTGAGGCACTGTTGCCTCGACATTGGAGAATACAAGCTTGCAACCGTGTCTGATCAGCCCCCTGGTCTCCTCGTCTACGGCCGGCAGGAAGGCGGGTGTATCCGCCAGCCAGACCAGAGGTATATTGAACGCATCGCAGAACCTGACAAACCGCGCCATCTTATCCGCGGCATCCAGCGTCAACGACCCGCCTAGGAATTCGGGATTGTTGGCTATTATCCCCACAGTCCCTCCCGCAAGCCGTATGAATCCCGTTATCAGGTTGTTCGCCCACTGCCCCTTCAGCTCGAAAAGCTCCCCGTTGTCGGCAACTGCGGAGATGACATTGTACATGCTGAACGCCTTCATGGCATCAAAGGGGACAATCTGCAGAAGCTCCTCGTCTCTACGATCAGGATCATCTCCGGTATCCACAACCGGCGGGGACTCCGTATTGTTCGATGGCAGATAGCTTAGCAAATCACGGCATCTTTGCAGGCACTCCTCCTCTGTCTCGGCCAGTACGTCGCAGCAGCCGGTATCCCGCGCGTGCACTGTAGGACTGCCTGCCTCCTCCGCGGTCGTCCCTTCAGGCAGCGGCGCCACGTGCATGTAGCTGGTTTCCCTGACCATGAAGACGAAATCCGCCATGCAGGTGGAGATCGCCATCTCACCAGCACAGGGGCCCATAACCAGTGATATCTGGGGGATCACCCCCGAAGCCATCGTCTGGAAGTAGACCATCGCCTCAGGGGAGTAGAAGCGATAGTACTGAATAGCGTCTTCAACCCTGACACCCTCGGAGTCGATGATACCCACAATGGGCACTCTGGCATGTATGGCCTTCTCCATGACCATGGCTATCTTTCGAGCGTGCATGGTGGCCAATGTCCCACCCATCACTGTGGCGTCCTGTGCCCAAACATAAACGGGTCGCCCGTTCGCCTCGCCGTATCCCACAGCGACAGCGTCCGCTGAACCTTCCTTTCCGTCGATGGTGAACCCCGTAAGCAGAGGCGTTCCCCAAATATCAAGCTCCTGGAACGTCCCTGGGTCCAGGAGCCTGTCTATCCTCTCCCGCGCGGTCAGCTTCCCTTTCCCATGCTGCCTCTCTATTGCAGCGGCGCCACCTCCCTGCCGGAGCCTGTTCCTGGTTTCATCGATCTCCGCGAGCTTCTGCTTCATCAGGTCTAAATCTTCCATGCTTCCTCCTCTACAGGCACGCCGAAATTCTAGCCGTTGCTCAAAACATCGTCAAGTTTGGAAGCTAATGTCGACTTCCGATAGGCCATAGGCTATAATCTGCTCGAAAGGGGACCCAGTAAGACGGGTAGTTCCGGATCGGTAGATAGAGTCATACTTGAGGTGGACGGCCTCAAGCTAGCGGCGGAGGTTCACCGTCCCGAGGGACTGGGACCTCATCCCGCGCTCTGCATCTGCCACGGTGTCCCGGCCAAGAGGACGCCCGACCCCACAGACAGGGGCTATCCCCTGCTCGCTGAGAAATTCTGCGGCCACGGATTCGTTGTCCTGATCTTCAACTTCAGGGGCTCAGGCGACAGCGAGGGCAATTTCGACATCCTGGGCTGGACGCGCGATTTGGGAGCGGCAATCGATCATCTGTGCCATCTCGATGAAATCGATAAATCGCGACTGTCGGTGATGGGGTTCAGCGGTTGAGCGGCGACTTCGGTTTATTACGCCGCCAACGATAAAAGGATATCGTCCGTTGTCTGCTGTGCCTGCCCCACCCGCTTCTTCGATATCGCCGAGTTCAGCAGAATCGAGGAGTTCCTGGAGCACTGCCGCCAGGCAGGTATCATAAGGGACAGCGATTTCCCTCCATCCACCAGCGAATGGGCCGGAGGTTTCGAAGAGATCAGCCCGCTCAAGTGGATAGGCAAGATCGCTCCCCGACCGATCCTGATAATACACGGCGATAGAGACGAGACCGTCAACCCCAGTCACGCCTGGAAGCTCTTCGAGAAAGCTGGAGACCCCAAGGATATCGCTATCATCGCAGGCGGAGAGCACAAGCTGCGCCTGAGCGAGCCAGCGGTGAACGCCGCCCTGTCCTGGCTGAAAAGGGTGAACGGCCTGGCTGAGGAAGCCTGATGCCCGCCGCGACAAGCTCGCTCCGAGAACGGGGCAAAGTGCTCCTCGTCAACCCCAACCAGATGAAGCCACCTGTGGCCCCTATTGCGCTGGACTACCTCGCTCACGCCCTCAGAGAAAGCCGATTCGAGGTGGATATCCTCGACCTCAGCTTCGAATCCGACACTTCCCATCAAATCGAGAGCTACTTTGCCCGCAATAGCGTTCTGGCAGTAGCGGTTACTCTGCGCAATGCCGATGACACCTTCTTTGTCACCCAGGATTTCTGCATCACCAAATACAAAGAGATCGTAGACCGCATAAAGACCCAGACTTCAGCCCCCGTTATCTTGGGCGGCTCGGGATTCTCAATCATGCCTCAGGATATACTGAGCTACTACGATCTAGACCTGGGGATTTGGGGCGAGGGGGAGTATTCACTGCCCCTGCTGCTCAACAAGATCGCGGCAAATGAGGATTACAAAGACGTGCCTGGCTTGATATATCGCGGTCAGGGCGAGCTTCACGCCAACCCTGCGTATTACCTCGACCTGAGCGGCGTCCCCGCTCCCGACAGAAACTCAGTTGACAACTACCGCTACTTTATCGAGGGTGCTATGGGCAACATCGAGACCAAGCGAGGTTGCCCCAAAGATTGCATCTACTGCGCCGACCCTGTAGTCAAGGGCAAAAGGCTCCGCCTCCGCTCCCCCCAGAGCGTTGCCGACGAGATCGAAGCCCTGATCGATATGGGCATCGACCATCTCCACCTCTGCGACAGCGAGTTCAACATACCCGAGCAGCACGCCCGCGAGATATGCATCGAGATGATAGCGCGGGGGCTGGGTGACAAGCTCATGTGGTACACCTACGCCACACCTGCAAGCTTCTCTCAGGAACTGGCAGCCTTATTACGTAAGGCAGGATGCGCCGGGATCAACTTCGGGGTGGACAGCGGCTGCGACCGCATGCTCCGCACTCTGGGGCGCGACTTCACCGTGGAAGACCTCATCCGCACGGCTGATGCCTGCCACAAGGAGGGCATTATCTCCATGTACGACCTGCTTCTCGGCGGTCCAGGGGAAACCAGGCAATCGCTGAGAGAAACCATTGAAACCATGAAGAGAATCTCTCCGGACAGGGTAGGTGCCAACCTGGGATTGCGCGTCTTCCCGCAGACCAGGCTGGCGCAGATGGTTCGTCGCGAAGGGCCTCTCGACAGGAACCCGAACCTGTGCGGCAATATCTCAGGAAACGATAGCTTGTTCGCCCCTATCTACTACATTTCCTCAGACCTTGGCCCCGAAGCCTATGAGTACTTAGCCCAGCTTATCGACAGCGACCAGCGGTTTTTCTTCTTCGGCGACACCGCGGGCGCTGACAAGAACTACAACTACAACGATAACACCATCCTGGTCGAGGCGATCAAGGCGGGATACCGTGGAGCCTTTTGGGACATACTCAGAAGACTGGGCGAAGGCAGCTAGCGAGCAAATCCCAAATCCAAATGACCGGAATTCAAAGCGTTCGCGTCATTCGGACTTGGAACATTCGATACTGTTTGAGAGTTCAGGAATCAGTGCTTGGGATTCCCTGCTATGGCTTAGCCTTTCTCAAAGCGCCAACGAGGCTGATACCCAGCAGGGAAAGGTCTTCCGTGGGCAGATAGTGCTCTGCGGAGGCATCGAAGAGGATGTTTACCGAGGAGGGTATCCCTTCCTCCCCCCGGTAGACTATGCAGGCCATGGGGATTCTGGGAAGCGCCATAAACTTGAAGGCGGCATCGCCGGTGCGGGTTATCGAGGCGCCCCCAATAGCCTCACCTGCCCTCCTGAACGCTTCGACGTCGTCCCCGAAGATCTGGAGCAGGGGGTTCACCGTCATCTGAATGAACCTGCTCTCAAAGAGGGACGAGCCGGGAAGCTGCCGGTAGGCGACCCACTCGTCGGCAACAGGAACGCCACTGGACTGCAGCAGGTAATGCAACAGGATAATCTCCAGGTTCTGAGGCACTGGGGCCGTATTTCCTTCCTCAACCACCTTGACCTCCGGGTGGTACACAAAGAAAACGCGGTTGAAGAAAGGTATCCGAAACCTGCTGCCATCGTAATCTGTGCCGCTTTTCGAGGCCACGACATAGGGGCTGATCCCCTTCATCTCCTCAAGGGCCTTCGCCAGGGCAACATCGTAAGCCATCTTCCCCTCTCTCGCCCAGTATATCCAGCGAAGAAAACGAAGGCAAGCGTTATGCAAATAGGTAGTGTATCATTTTGAAACAAGAGGTCATTGACAATGCTTGAGCGGT
>QIGA01000175.1 GCA_003229915.1 Chloroflexota bacterium | reverse complement strand
CACCGGCAAAGGGGTTTGGGGATGGCCATGCACCCCCCGGAGCCCAAAATAGTCCATTTCATGAACACAACATTGGAAAGTGAGGATCGCAAAGCGCGAAAGTCAAACCTGCTTGGGCTTGCCTTTGGCAGCTATGGTGGATTTTGCCACAATCCTTATCAACTCGACGGCTTCACTTTGCATTTCCCAATTTACATTCTGCGCTGGCCCTATGCGATCTTGCCTTCCTCCTCCTCACGCGCATGCTTCAGGTCGCCGTCCATGGTCCCCCGCACCTTCTCCCTTTCCTCGGCGAAATCGAAACCGGTCCAGATACCGATCGAGCCGAGCACCGAGTCCTGGGGATGATACTGGCGGAAGATCTTGAAGTAATAGGCAGCCTCCTTGCTATTGAGGGTCGCCTGAGGGTTCTCCGCCACGATGCGCTCATACTCGTCGTCGCTCATGTCTCGCTCGGCCATTTGCTCCCCGATGCTCTCGCAGCCCGCCCCCTGGGTATACTGGACCTTGTAGCGCCACAGTATATCGTCGGGAAGGTAGTCCGTGTCTTCAAAGGCCCTGCGCAGGATCCATTTCTCGATCTTGTCCCCAACGTATTCCGACTCGTGAATCTTAAGCTCGGGAGGGATCTTCATGGAGAGGTCAACCATGGCCACATCCAGGAAAGGAACCCTCAGCTCCAGACTGAAGTACATCCCCATTCGATCGGCGCGCTGCAGGTTGATATTATGGAGATTCCCGATGCAGCGCCTGGCCTCTTTATTGAGCACATCTATGGGATAATGCTTCATGTAATGATAGCCAGTGAATAGCTCATCCGCGCCTTCTCCAGTGAGCACCACCGTCACATAGTCCGCAGCCAGCTTGCACGTGAAGAAGCAGGGGACAGCGCAACGGACAAGGGAGGGATCGTAGCTTTCCAGCTTCCTGATAACGGTTGGCAGCGCCTCGTGGTACTCTTCCTCGGTGAAGTGCAACTCGTGATGAGTTGACCCGATATGCGCCGCCGCGATACGAGAAGCCTTAAGGTCATCGCTTTCATCCCCAGCCGCATCTCGCATGCCTACCACGAAGGTGTGGAGGTGGGGGATCTCTTCAGCAGCGATAGCCGCCACCAGGCTGCTGTCCAGGCCGCCGCTGCAGAAAGAGCCGACGTGGATTTCCCTGTCTGCCAACAGCCTTTTCTTAACTGCATGGATGAATGTTTCTCGAATTAGCTTACAGGTCTCATCCACGTCAGTCAGCAGATGGTCCTCAATCGGCGGCACCTCATAGAATTGGACAAACCCCTCTCTGGGAGTGTAGTAATGCCCGGCGGGGAATTCGTGAACCTCATCCACACCCGCCAGGGTCATGGCCCCCAGCTCAGAGGCGAAATAGAGCTTATCCCCAACATAGCCATAATAGAGCGGCTTGATTCCAATAGGGTCGCGGGCCAACATAAAATCGTCGCCATCAAAAATGGCAAGGGCGAACATCCCGTCCAGCTCTCTCACACATTCAGTCCCCTTCTCCTGATAGAGATGGAGAATAGTCTCAGTGTCCGATTGGGTCTTGAACTCGTACTTAGAGATAAGGTTCTGCCTCAGATCCCAAAAGTTATATATCTCACCGTTGCAGACGATCCCCGTTCTCCCGTCGTTGGCCAGGATCGGTTGATGACCTCCGACCACATCCACAATAGACAGCCTGGTATGACCGAAAACGGTGCCGTTGAACGTGTGAATCCCACGGTCATTCGGTCCGCGATGGGGCAACGCATCCAACATGCGATTGATGGTCTTTGTATCCTTCGTTCCGAAACATCCTGCTATGCCACACATAACAACAGCCTCCCTTCATCCAAGAACCGCGCCTTTTACCTACTTCGGCCTTCCTGAGAGACTACTCTCATTCCTTCAATATCATCATGCCCGAGCTACGCCCTCGCTCCCTGGAACCCATCCAATACTTCAATGGCGCCGAAACCATCGACACAATAGGCATCCGCACCTATTTCCCGGGCATATTCATCGGATACCGCCGCCCCTCCGATCAGAACCTTCACCCGATCCCTGACGCTGTTCTCCTTGAGCGCCTCGATCACCTCCCCCATGGTCACCATCGTAGTGGTCAACAGAGCGGAAAGCCCCAGATAATCAGGGTGCTTCTCCTTCACATACTCGACGATCTTCGCCGTGGGCACGTCAACGCCCAGATCCTCTACCTCATAGCCGGCTCCTTTGAGCAAGATAGTAACGATATTCTTGCCGATATCGTGAATATCGCCTTTTACCGTAGCTATGGCGAACTTGCCTTTTGTTTCAACATTCGAGGCTTCAAGATGCGGCTTCAGAATATCCATAGCTGCGCCCACCGCTTCGGCAGAGGCCAGCATGTCCGGGATAAAGTATTCCTTACTGGAGAACTTTTCCCCCACAACCTGCATTCCTGCGGTCAGACCCTGTGTTATTATCGCCTCCGGGGCTATATTTTGCTCTAGGGCAGTCTGCGTAAGTTCCAGTACCCCGGGCGTACCGGACAAGTCCTCATCTATTCCCTCATCGTCCTGGGTTTTTCTTCCCTGTATTACATTTTCCTTGAGCGCAGCGAGTATGTGTTCGCTCATTGCAATCTCCTCTCCTCATAGACGTTTAACCTCGGCAAAATGCCCGGAATCTCCTGGAATATCTTTCTGGTCGTAGGCTCATCTATATGCTCCACGGGTTTCGCAAGGAGTTCCTGCATTCTCTCGTAGGCCAATTGAAACACGCTGTCGGTCTCCCCGTCACCTTCAAAGGGATAAGGCTTTGAAAGCTCCCCAGTGCGCATCACGCGGCGAATGTGGCTAATGTAAAGCTTCTGCGGTGTTGCCACCACCTCCCTTATCTGCTTGAGGGCATCAGCGATTTCGGTTTCATCAACACGTGGCTGCTTCAGGAAGAACTTGATCATCTGAAAATGGGCATCGTCGATGACCGCCTGGAGCAGACAGAACACGGAATTGCAGTCGAGAAGACCGTAGGCGCAGTGCAGGTACTGGGGGCCGCTCAACGCGACCAGTATATCTGAGAACAATCTTTCTATTGATGACTGTGTCCCGGGCGTCTTCGTGTCGCAGACGCCCGAGGTGGAATAGTTAGGTATCCTGTAGAACCGGGCCATTTGAACGCAATCGATGTTATACTGGCTGGTTTCAACAGCGCCATAGGAGTCGCCGAGGGTGTCAAGACGCGCTCTAACCGGCACGCTCCCGTAGAGAACCGGCGTCCCCGGATTGACCAACTGGCTCAATGTTATGCCCGCCAGGACTTCAGCGTTTATCTGAGCCATTATGCCGGCCTCCTTGATAGGAGCGGTGGCCCCGGCTTGAGGCGATGAGGAAACAACCACGGGTAGTCCCCTCCTGCAAATCTCGATGAAGCTATCCGTGGTATCATCGACGAATTGCAGAGGGCTCTTGACCAAGCAGGTAATGAAGGAAATGATAGGGTTTTCCTTGAGTTCTTCTTCGCCGCCGACTATCAGCCTTGCCATGTTCACCACGTTGTCCAGTTGCTTCAGGCTGGTTAGCCCCGACATGACATGCTTGGTGGTGTTGTTCAAAGACGCGAAGAATTTGTTGACATCCTTGTTATCCTCTGTGATGTCCTTATCCTGGATGTTTACTGTGCGAATGTAGCCGTCCAGGGTATCAAGATGCTCGCAGACATGCGCTGACTGGCAGAGGTCGGCAACGGTGCCACGTCGCGGGTGAAACTCAGGTACGCGGATCTCGACACTGGGGTCGGATTTCTTGACATAGGCTGGGAAATCAACATCCAGCCAGATATTGGTCTCGGAGCCAGAGATAAAGTATACCCTTGGCTCTTCGCCATGCATTATCAGCGTGTTGTCCGGGTTCCTTGCGCCCAATTTGACTGTCTTGGGTGCATTATCCAGAGCATCGAGAACAAGCTTCTCGGGTATTCCGACAAGCCAGGCCGGACGGTCGCTGGGAGAAACCGACGTAACCTTCGCGCCTTTGCCGTCGAATATCTCAGCGGCCGCTCGATTGAAACATATCAAGCCAGGATCACTCAGAATGTCCATTGATGCCTGGTGAATTTGCGATACCTGCCCCTCGGTCATCCTTTCATAAGGATTATGAACCAGAATTCCTTCTCTAGGCACTTCGCCCCCCTCGTCAGATTACCAGTATAATATCTATGGTTATTCCAGATACTTCGTTGAAAGCCTGAAGGCTGACGCTCTACGCCTAGCAGTGTGCATCACATGTATGAGTCGCTCCGTGGTCAAAACCAAGCCGAAGGAACCCCTCACCTTCTCTAGTGTAGCCTTATGCAACTCCTGCCAGGAAGATGCTACTGCATCTTCTACCAATATAACATCATAACCCTTGTTGAATCCTTCCCTAACAGAATTCTCCACGCAGATGCAGGTGTCTATGCCGGTGAATATGATTGTATCAGCGCCTGTGCTCTTCAGCCATAGCTCGAACTCAGTATCTTGGAAGGCCGAGTCCCTCCTTTTCACGACTATGTGGTCATCTTCTGTTGGCATTAGCTCATCGATTATCGCTGCGTCCCATGTTCCTCTCACACATGAGGGGTTCCCTTCGATGAATTCTAGCCTTCTTCTCGGTATGATGCGGTGTCTCCTAGTAAGCAGGTCAATCCCTGATGCCTCTCTAACTTGCTGTGTATAGAAGACAGGTACGTGAAGTTTATGACAGGCATCTACGATCTTCTTCACATTAGGTATGATCTTCCTGTATACACTTATATCAGCTCCAAACTTCTCGTAAGAGCCTTCGTGTGCACATAAGCCATTCTGCATATCTATGACTACTAGGGCGGGATGAAATTCTGGAAGCATTGCGCGCGCCCCAGCGCCAACTTCTTCATCTAGAGACTCTGAGGAATTACTACTTTCGCCGTTAGACATTTTCTCAGCACACCGCTATTCTATCAGCGTTCCCTTTCTATGAGCCCTTATATACCCTTTGCAGGAAGGGTCTCTTCCTGTGAGCATGTCGGCCACCCTGACAACGCTCATCATCTTGGCATCAAGCGGATTTAAGATGGCGGCATCAAGTCCCGCGGAGGCTGCCATCAAAAGAAAAGCCCGGTTAACCATACCCCGCTGCGGGAGTCCGTAGGAAATGTTGCTGAGCCCCATCACGGTTCTGGCAGATGGATAACGAGACTTGATCTGCTCGATAGTCTTCAGTGTAACTAACCCCTGAGTCGAATCCACCGCTATAGGAAGCACCAGGGGATCAAAGAATATCTGGTCCTCTCTCACCCCCTGCCTGGTCAAATGAGTCATTATCAGCTCGCTAGCAACCAGCCGCTCCTCGACAGTACTGGGTATGCCTCCTTCGCTCATGACCAGAGCTACCAGCAACGCCTGTCGCTCTACCGCCAAGCGCCCGACGGCTTCCAGCCTCTCGGGCTCAGCATTGACCGAGTTAATCATCAAGGTGTCACCACGGTACTTGCGCAAAGCTGCCTCGATAACGCTCGGAACGTCGCTATCAATGGCCAAGGGCTTATCCGTCACTGCCTGAACTAACTCCACCAACCACTCCATGGCAGCTTCAGGATGCTCCCAGGTACCATAGCCTACGCCGGCGTTGACATCGATGAAATCGGCTCCAGCAACGTCTTGTTCCCTGGTAAGATTCTCCAGGAACTCCCGATCTTTGTTAGATATGGCTTGCCCCACGGACTTGTTCGACGCGTTGATCTTTTCACCTATTACCAGCATGTGACTCCATCCTACTCGACAACACCTGCTATCCCCGACAGCACTTGAGCTCTAACGTCCGCGGGTAAGCTATAACCATCTCTGGCTAAAAGCTCCTTCACTTTCTCCGCTGCCCTCTCCCAGGTGTTCTTTGCTCCTCCCTTCTCCCAATCCCCCCTGCTATTCCTGTCGCTAATGGTGGGTTGATAATGTTCACGTCG
>QIGA01000272.1 GCA_003229915.1 Chloroflexota bacterium | reverse complement strand
TCGGCTTTAAAAATCAGAGTTTTGAGTGTCGTTGCGCTGTAGCAACTGACTGGAGTTCCGATCGTTATTTTGAATTTTCCTGCGGCATTGACTTTTCGCAAAAAGCCTGTTATTATTCATTATGGGCCATGGGAGCATATGGCATATCGGGAATGGCTGGGGTGGTGAGCCCTGGCAGGGCGGTAAACGCGGTAAACAGAGACGCAAGGCGAGGTGCTGGACATGGCGAAGCAGACGACACTGCAGATAACAGGGATGATCTGCAGTAGGGGTAACGGATAGGAGCGGCAAATGCTCGATTTCTTGCAGAGCTATGGTATCTGGATAGGCCTCGGGCTTCTCTTTTTGATAATGATGCGTGGCCATGGTCATGGGGGTAAGGGGAGTAAGGGCTGTGGGATGGGAGGCCATCAACACGGATCCCAAGGAAAACATGAGGCCGCGAAGGAAGAAGAGCAACAGGGATCAGGAGAACATAGCTCAGGGTGCCACTAATAAAGGAGAATGTGATAAAATGGGGAAGATATTCCAAGAGACACACGGACGTAAGTGTTTCTGCTGGTAATCGACTTGACAGCCTGCTGGTTTCTGTGTAACTTACGCCAATCACAAAGACCGGAGGCTGGGAGGATTTGAGATAATGAAAACTGACGATTTGAAGAAAGCGTCTCTGTCTATTGGCGGAATGACCTGTGCCTCCTGTGTGTCCCATGTAGAGGCGGCCCTCAAGGGAGTACGTGGGGTGAAAGGGGTAGTGGTCAACCTGGCTATAGAGAAGGCGACGGTGGAGTACGACCCTGCTCAAACGAGCTTGGCTGCCATGAAGAAGGCAGTGGATGAGATAGGGTACGAAGTGATACTGAACGCCGCTAACCTTCAGGTCACGGGCATGACCTGTGCCTCATGCGTGGAAAACGTCCAGAAAGCGGTAAGTGATCTGCCCGGCGTAGGAAAGATTGTGGTTAACCTGGCCTCAGGCAGCGCCCGGGTAGAGTACCTGGCAGATATGACCCCTCTATCCGAGATAAAGAAGATCATCCAGGAGATAGGCTACGATGTAGCAGAGCGGGCTGAGGGTCAGGAAGCCCTCGACCGGGAGAAAGAGGCCCGCGAGCGGGAGGTACGCCGCCAACGCAACAACCTGATTTTTGCCGGCACTGTAGGCCTGCTGGTGATGATAGGCACGTTTCAGCCCTACTGGTTCCTGCCCAGTATCCTTCCCGACTGGATGAATAACAAGATATTCCTATTCTTCCTCACCACGCCCATCGTCTTCGGCCCTGGCAGGCAGTTCTTCGTCAATAGCTGGAACGGCCTCAAGCGCGGCCTCACCGACATGAACCTCCTCTACGCCACAGGAATCGGCGCCGCCTACCTCATCGCTGTCATCAATACCTTCTGGCCTGATGCCGGCTTCGGCGGCAGGGAGGCCACCTTCTATGAGGCAGCGGCCCTGCTCACCGCCTTCATCATCCTGGGCCGCTACCTGGAGGCGATCACCCGGGGGCGCACCTCGGAGGCTATCCGCCGCCTGATGAAGCTCCAACCCAAAAAGGCGCGTGTCCTGCGTGGTGGCGAGGAGATGGAGGTCCCCGCCGAGGAAGTGCTGATAGATGATGTGGTGCTCGTGCGCCCCGGCGAGGCTATACCCGTGGACGGGCTGGTGCTCGACGGATACTCAGCAGTAGACCAGTCCATGATAACCGGGGAGAGCATTCCGGTGGAGAAGAAGGCTGGCGATGAGGTCATCGGCGGCACTATAAATAAGACGGGCGCCTTCAAGTTCAAGGCCCTCAGGGTGGGCAAGGATACTGCCCTGGCCCAGATCATTAAGCTCGTGGAGGAGGCGCAGACCACCAAAGCCCCTATCCAGAAACTCGCCGACAAGGTGGCGGGACACTTCATCCTCGGGGTGCACGCCCTGGCCCTGACAGTATTCCTGTTCTGGTTCTTCGTCGGCTTCGGGCTGTGGTTCGTCCCTGAGAGCCGCCTCATCCTCACCCCCTATCTCCTCACTGGGATGGGCGTCTTCGGCTTCGCCCTGCTCACCTCGGTCACCGTGCTCATCATCTCGTGCCCCTGTGCCGTGGGCTTAGCTACCCCCAGCGCCATCATGGCCGGAAGCGGCAAGGCAGCGGAGCATGGTATCCTGTTCAAGGGTGCTGATGCCATGGAGTCCAGCGCCAAGGTCCAGGCGATTATCTTCGATAAGACTGGCACCCTGACTAAGGGAGAGCCTTCAGTTACGGATGTAGTCGCTCTGGGTATGGCTGAAGCGGAAGTATTACGTCTGGCCGCGGTGGTCGAGAAGAACTCTGAGCATCCTCTCGGCGAGGCCATCGTCCGCGGTGCCCAGGAATGGGGACTGGTGCTCGAGGATGCCGGTGCCTTCAACGCCATACCAGGCCAGGGGGTGGAGGCTCAACTTAATGGGCGCAGCATGCTGTTGGGCAACCGCAAGCTTATGGCGGAGAGAAATATCTCCCTGGATGGGTTGCTGCCCGAGGCGGAGCGCCTGGAAAATGAGGGCAAGACGGCTATGTTCGTCGCCGTGGATGGAGCCCCGGCGGGCATCGTGGCCGTGGCCGACACCATGAAAGAGACCTCCGCTATGGCAGTTAAAGAACTACAGCGTATGGGCCTCAAAGTGGCCATGATCACCGGGGATAACCGGCGCACGGCTGAGGCCATCGCTCGCCAGGTGGGCATCGACCAGGTGCTGGCCGAAGTCATGCCAGAGGATAAGGCCAATGAGGTAAAGAAGCTCCAGGCTGAAGGCCTTAAGGTCGCCATGGTGGGCGACGGTATCAACGATGCCCCGGCCCTGGCCCAGGCTGAGGTCGGCATTGCCATCGGCTCTGGCACCGATGTCGCCAAGGAGACAGGTAATGTCATCCTCATCAAGGACGACCTTATGGACGTGGTGGCGGCTCTCCAGATCGGAAAGCAGACGCTGCGCCTGATAAAACAGAACCTGGGCTGGGCCTTCGGCTATAATACCCTGTCTATCCCCATCGGGGCCGGCCTCCTCTACCCCTTCTTCGCCCAGATGGTGAGCCCGGAGCTGGCAGCGCTGCTCATGGCCACCAGCTCGCTCTCGGTGACCTTGAACACCTTGCGGATGCGAGGCTACATCCCGCCTATAAGGCGTCCAGGTCGCCCTGGGGCAAGCAAGCAGCCCACACTGGCTGCCTTGCCAGCGCCAGCCAGCAACCCTTAATGTCTTCGGAGGTGGTTACTATGAAGATCAGTGGTGTAGGCTTCACAAGCGCGTTAATCTACACCGGCATATCCCTGATCGCTGTCGGAATCTTCCTGGCCATCACCGTGGCCGGTGAGTATACCTGGGTGGCTCGCATCGGCGGCGCTGTCTGGGTGTTTATGTTATCTATGATAGTGCTGATACCCGTCATCATGCCACGGGTGAAAAAGAGGCTAGGCATATAGGAAGTATCATCTGCGTTTGAATTGAGAATGAACCTCGCTCTAAATGAAGACAGGTTTTTAGCGGGGATGGTAGAAGCAAGCGTCGCGCAGTGGGAAAGTAGCTTCAGCTTTAACGCCTGAAGCTGTACGACAGGGTAGCTTTAAGGGGGAGGAAACGGGTAGGCGAGATGTGTCATTTACTTTTGTTCATGCCCGTAATTGGCCTTCCCCTTTTCTGGCTAGTGCCTCTAAATTTTGCCATACCGATCTATATAGCCATAGTGCTGGTATCTGGGTTGCTGTATTGGCTCATAATGAGGTCAATGAGGAGTATCCCGGTAAGCGGAGCCGAGAGCCTTCTCGGCAGTGAGGCTGAGGTGGTGTCAAGGTCGAGCGCGGGTCATATCGCTCAATACCTGGTTCGGTCTCAGGGTGAGCTGTGGAGCGCTCGCAGTGCCTATTCGCTACAGGCCGGTGAAACCGTACGCGTAGCGGCGGTTAACGGAGCAAGCCTGGTAGTCGAGCGCGGGGATTGTGGCTCCCATCCTGATCGGCCATCTGATGCAGGGAGAGGGTGTGGTGGAGCAATGCCAGATGAGCGCCATTGTCATAAACACTTCCGCCGCACCGCGGCGAGGAAATAGTCAGAAGGCCTGAAGGATCAATAGAACTAAGGAAGGGTATCGGGATGGTGAAAATACTGCTGGTCGGTCTGATCGCTTTGGTTGTGGCAGGCCTAATTGCCAGCTTGGCCATTCCAGTCTTCGCTCACAGGGCTGGGGGTGGGGAGGATGTCCCTGCTAGTCAAGAGGCGTGGGAAGCCATGCACGAGACCTGTGAGGATGGTGATTGGGAGACGATGGTTGAGGCTGCCGATGAGATGCACGGTGAGGACTTTAGCCACATGCCCGGCCACGGTGATAGCTGTTACCCTCCTCAGGAGGGAACCCAACCGTCCGTTGAGGGCTGGGGTGGAATGGGTGGTCACATGGGTGGGGGCATGATGACCTGGTGATAGTATATAGTGCGGAGTATCAACTCAAGACTGAAGATTGTGAGTCTGTGTGGTAAGGATCATTGCCCGGTAGTCAAAATAGATGAAGAGAGTGTCGAAATAGGTGAGGAAGGCAATGCCTGTGTTTTGACGATGGGCGAGTGGGAAGCTCTGAAGCAGAAAATACTGAATAGAGAGATTTGAAGAAGAACTGCAAAGGTCCCAAAACAGCGAGGAAAGGAGGTGATAAAGATGGCAAAGGATCTTGTTTGCGGCATGGATGTGGATGAGAAGGAGGCGGCAGCAACTTCGGAGCACAAGGGCGAGACCTACTATTTCTGCGCTCTTGGCTGCAAGAAGGCCTTCGATGCTGACCCTGAGAAGTACCTGGCGGCGGGCTCTTAAATTCATCAAAGAAGCTTGCCGCGCTTCCCCTGGAAGTTGGGAGCAATGGGTAGTTCCATCATATGGGGCTATGCATTGCTCTCTTCGGTGAAAGCGTCCCAGGCTGACCTGGGTCTTGGGACAGGTAATTGTATGGCCCAGACAGCGCCAAATACTCTGACGAGGGAAGAGTGAAGCGTGTGACCAGAATATCAAGCTTGGGTATATTGATAATATTAGTCGCGGTTGTATTATCGGCTTGCGGGCAGGCTGGGGAAGGTACGGGGTCCTACGATGATATTACTCCAGCGCAGCTTAAGGGCATGCTCGATAACAAAGATTTCCTGTTTGTGAATGTGCATATTCCTTATGAAGCGGAGATTCCGCAAACAGATATCTTCGTGCCCTACAATGAGATAGAGCAAAACCTCTCTGAGTTCCCTGATAATAGGGAAGCGAAGATAGTGTTGTACTGCCGTTCCGGTTCCATGAGCGCCACTGCCGCCAGGGCATTGGTGGACCTGGGATTCACAAATGTGTGGAACCTTGAGGGAGGGTTCGTGGGATGGGAGGCGCAGGGCTATGAACTGATCCGCAATGGACGTACAACCGGCCAGCCCAGGATCTACTTCGAGGAGGATTCCTTTGACGCGGGAATGGTGCCTTGGGGAGATTCACTGGAGTACACCTTCCAATTCACCAATGTGGGCGACGCACCACTCACCATCGGAGATGTGTCGGTGCTGGCCCTGGAAGGATGTTGACCGAGCAAACCCGTTGTAGGTTCTACAACGCTACAACCCGGTGAGGAAGGCACATTGCGAGCGGGAGCGGCTCCCATGGTGGGCATGCATCAGACTGGCATACACCTGTTTGAGATCATGGTGAGGTCGAATGATCCCGTGGAACCAGTGAAGAAGGTCTACCTCAGAGCTGACTTCGGCTCGGAGGAATAGGCCCCAAGGTTCAAGGCTACACAGATAACAAGATGGCGGTTCACTTGAATCGCTGTGGGATGCGACTGATAGACGAGGCTAGTGACACCAAGCGGGCGAAGGCTGCAGTGGAAACCATAGAGGGCGCTCGCAGCATGGTGTTCGCGGGGCGACAGCGGTGGCAATAACCCCACCATTCTGGGACATCCCAATCGAATGGCCCAAGAGGATGTCCAGTAACCTGGCAAAATAGGGTAGCCTG
>QIGA01000029.1 GCA_003229915.1 Chloroflexota bacterium | reverse complement strand
ACTCCTCCAGTAACATTTCTAAATGAGTGAGCAACCACCCTCCAGTAACATTCTTATGTGAGTTGACACGGGATAGTCTCTTCCAATACAAGATGAGGCTGGATGGGATATCGATTCCCAACACAAGATGAGGCTGAAGGAGTAAGGCAAGCCGTTTATGATTGAGGCATGCGACTGATGATGAACGAAATCCACGGATTAAGGGCGCGCGAACTCGCCTTGACACACGTATGCAAGTAAGGCACAATAGTTATTTGCGGGCGTCGGTAAAGTAGGCGATTGACAATCGTAATGGTGGTTAGATAGCGACAATCCAGCAAAACAGGGCCCAAGGTGTATGCGGTTAGGGAGGCAACCTATGAATGTGATGCAGGCCATAAAAGAAAGACGGAGCATTCGCAAATACAAGCCTGACCCGGTTAGCGATGAAGCTGTGGATACAGTACTGGAAGCAGCCAGATGGGCCCCCTCTTGGTCGAACACTCAGTGCTGGCGGTTCATCGTGGTGCGTGACGCTGAAACAAAGAGGCAACTGGCAGGTGTCCTGACAGACCTGGCCCATGGCGTAGAGAATCCATCGGCTGAAGCGATAAGGAGCGCTCCGGTTGCTATCGTGGCCTGCGCCGCTCTCGGAAAGTCGGGCTATTACAAAGATGCGCTATCAACGGACAAGGGCGACTGGTTCATGTTCGACGTGGCGCTGGCGATGCAGAATCTGACGCTGGCAGCCCATGCCATCGGGCTGGGCACAGTGCACGTGGGCTTTTTCGATGCCGTAGAGATGGCCAAAATCCTCGATGTGCCCGAAGACATCGCAGTTGTGGAGATAACACCGTTGGGATATCCCGATGAGACGCCTGGAGTGATTCCGAGAAAGGATCTCGCTGACATTGTATTTCGAGGCAAATATGGTGGGAAATAGCGGCAAATAAGCGGGGCTATTTGTGGTAGCAGAGGTAAAATTATGAGTTCAGTTGTCAAGAAGCGGCGTAAGAAGATGCGAAAGCATAAACACCGCAAGTTATTGAAAAAGACGAGGTGGCAAAGAAAGCATTAATCCCAGATAATGCACGAGGTATCTGAATCACCGCAAGAATAACACAGAAATGAAGCTACATGCATAATCTGGATTACATGGATATTGAGAGACGCTAGGGGAGCCGTTATCGGGTTAGCAAGGGCTATGTGGAATGTAATCGGTCAGCCTAGGGCTGTAGAGTTGCTGAGGCACAGCCTTGAGAGTGGGCGTCTCGCTCACGCTTATCTTTTCGTGGGACAGCCCCACGTGGGCAAGGCAACTCTAGCTACACGCCTGGCGCAGGCACTGAACTGCGAGCACGAGGGGCGACCGTGTGGGCAATGCAGTCCCTGTCGCCGCATCGCTGCAGGCAAGCACGCCGATGTTCAGATAATCGGGCGTCTCCCCAACGCGAGTTCTGGCGAATCTGGCCCGAAGAAGGAGATCGGCATCGGGCAGATTCGAGAGTTGCAACAGGCCGCCGTACTGCAACCCTATGAAGGCAGGCACCGTGTCTTCATCATCGATGGCGCCGAGCACCTGAACGAAGAATCGGCCAACTGCTTGCTCAAAACCCTGGAAGAGCCACCGCCCCAGGTTCTCATCATCCTTCTCACGGTGAATGACGTCATGTTGCTGTCCACGATAATTTCCAGATGCCAGCGGGTTGAACTTCTTCCGGTGCCAGCGCATATCATAGAACAGGAGTTGATCGAACACCGAAGTGTAGAGCCTGACAAAGCCAGAGTGCTAAGCAGGATTTGCCGCGGGGGTATCGGCTGGGCGATCTCAGCCTCACTCGATGAGAAGCTCCTCCAAGAACGCTCACTGAGGTTGGTTGAACTTCAAGGGCTAGCCGCTGCCGGTCTTAACAAGCGATTCAACTTCGCTGCCAAGCTGTCAACACAATTCAGCAAGAGCCGTGATTCGGTCGAGGAAATACTCAGGGTGTGGCTGGAGTGGTGGCGAGACCTCCTGCTGGTCAAGGCAGGCTGTGCTGAGTTTATCACAAACATCGACCAAGAGGCGGCCCTCGTTCAACATTCAGAGTGCTACAGCCTGCCTGAGATCAGGCACTCCATGGAGGCTATTCGGGTGGCTTCAGGGCAACTGGAGCAGAACGCAAATGCACGCCTTGTATTGGAGGTTTTGACGCTGAGCATCCCAAACATGGAAGAGGAAAGGATGAAGCGCACCAGCGCTTCGGCTTGCTGAGATGACCGAGATTGTAGGCGTTCGGTTCAAGCGGGCAGCACAGATATACTACTTCGACCCCTCAGATATGAGGCTTGAGATAGGGGACAACGTAGTTGTCGAGACCGCTCGTGGCCTGGCAATGGGTAGGATCGTGGTCGCCCCAAAGGAGGTAACTCCAGATAAGGTGAGCGAACCATTGAAGCCCGTCCTGCGTCAAGCACAGCCCGATGACCTGGAACAAGTAGCAGAGATAAAGGAAAAGGAGAGTAATGCCCTGACCAAGTGCGAGGAGATTGTGGTTAAATTACAGCTACCCATGACCCCTCTAGCCGCGGAGTTCAACCTGGATGGCAGCCACCTTACGATCTACTTCAAGTCCGAAAAGAGGGTTGACTTCCGAACCCTGCTGCGCGAGCTCTCAGGGAGCCTGAGAACCCGCGTTGAACTGCGTCAGGTAGGGGCTCGTGATGCTGCCAAGCTGGTTGGCGGCATGGGCAGGTGTGGCTGTGGCCTGTGTTGTGCAAACCATCTGTGCAAATTCGAACCCATCTCAATGCGAATGGCCAGGGAGCAGAACCTGCCCCTCAACCCAGCGAATATCTCCGGTGTCTGCGGCCGTCTGCTCTGCTGCCTGGCTTATGAGAATGAACAATACCGTGAGATGAAGCGGAGGCTGCCCGCGCCGGGAAAGAGCATCACCACAAACGTAGGCAAAGCTAAGGTGATCGGAGGCAACCCACTCAAGGGAACAGTCATCGTCCAGCTTGAAAGCGAAGCGACCCTGGAACTGCCTCTCTCCGAAATCGAACCCCATAGTAACAATAAGCCACAATAGGCAGCATTTTCACCTTTTCAGTCGTAAAAGTGCCCCAAAGTATTGCACAGCCACCCGAGATATGTTATGCTTTCTGCGCTGATCTTCTCAGATCAGCGGAAGGGGTGATGTGAACGCCACACTATGGAAAGTGAGTTATCGGCGGTAGACGATATAACCGGGATCTTAAGGATTAGCAAAGTCACAGCGCAAAGGTGGTGTCGCGATCGGAGGTTTCCTGCGGCCAGGATCGGAAAGTCATACCGAATCAGGAAGGATGACTCGGGCAGATGGTATGCGGGGAAGCTTCGAGAGCATATGACAGTTGAGCGTCAGGCCTTCTAGGTCTGAAGCAGCAGGATAAGTCCTGACCACCATCCAAGCGGGGGTGGTCATTTTTTGTGCCTTGAATACTAGAAGGGGGTGGGAACAATGCACCTAATCATCGATGGCTACAACGGCAACGCCCAGAAAATGCAGGATGTCGATTTCATCCAACAACTTCTTGATGTTTATCCATCGCAGATCGGGATGACAAAGATCTCTCCCCCAAAGGTCTCCAAGTACATCGGCTCCAAGCCCGAGGATTGGGGCGTCTCCGGTTTTGTCCTCATCGCTGAGAGCCACATTAGCATCCACACCTTTCCCGAGCGCTCATATATAAACATTGATATCTTCTCCTGCAAGGAGTTTGACGCCGAGCGAGCTATCAAAGACTTTCAGCAGAAGTTTGGCCTGACCGAGGTCCGGAGCTATATTCTCAATCGGGGTCTGGAATACTCCAACAACCAGCAGCCTTCTTTGGTGTTAGATTCGACGAGCAGCAGGTGAGGAGTCTCTCTCACTAGGACAGACAAAGTGAGCGATGAGTTTTTTCGTCCACCAAAGGCCTTTGCTGGCATACCCCCTCAAGCGACCGCCTTCGACAAGGCAAAGGTAGTTGTGCTACCTGTGCCCTACGACAGCACCACGGAGTACAAGAGTGGGGCCAGGGAGGGGCCGCAGGCAATCATCGACGCCTCACAATACCTCGAGCTATACGACACCGAGCTGGACAGGGAAATCAGTGAGGTCGGCATCTATACTCTCCCCGAAGTGCAACCCCTGATGAGCGGGCCCGAACACATGGTGGAGCGGGTCTATCAAATAGCCCGTGATCTACTTGATAAAGGCAAGCTCCTGGCGATGTTGGGCGGCGAGCATTCCATAACTTTAGGCATGGTAAGAGCCCTCCGGGAGAAGCACCCCGAACTGTCAGTGCTGCACTTAGATGCTCACACCGACCTGCGCGACCAATATCAGGGGACGAAATACAGCCATGCTTGCGTAATGCGCCGGGTCTGGGAACTTTGCCCCGTTGTCCACGTTGGTATCCGCAGCCTGAGCCGTGAGGAACACGGGTTTCTGGCGCACCAGAGAATCGATCCGTTCTACGCCGAAACCTTGGCCAACCCTGATTCTGTAACCACGGTCGTCTCCCACCTCTCCCCTCAGGTATACATCTCGATCGATCTCGACGTACTCGATCCCTCAATCATGCCGGCGGTGGGCACCCCCGAGCCCGGGGGCTTGAGCTGGCAACAGGTGTTGAAGCTGCTACGCGCAGTGGCCAGTAGCAGGCAAATCGTCAGCTTCGACATAGTCGAACTCTGCCCTCAGGAAGGGCCAAACGCCTGCGCCTTCCTCGCTGCCAAACTGGCCTACAAGCTTGCGGGATATGCCACGCCTACAAGGGAAACCACTTAGAGGCCCACACAAGCGCACCTCGGGTCGCGCCTGATTGCGATTGTGCCACATCCCGAATGAATCCAGCCTCCCCGAGTTCAGGATCACTTGCTCTCCAGACTGCTTATCAGACTATTTTCCTATCGCCAACCACCAGAAAGGGCTATTGCCTGCCTGATAGTATATGCGCTAATGTTTGAGCTATATGGTGCTGTTGCCAATGCTCCGCTATGGCTACAAAGCAGCATGGCGTCGGGAAACCCGACCTGATCCACGTCCAAGGAGTGTCGAATGGAGGAAAACAGAGGAACGATACTAATAGTCGATGACGAAGAGTCTATCAGAGACATACTGTGCCGCAAGCTGCAGTCCCAGGGCTATAACTGCGTGGTCGCAGTCGATGGCAAAGAGGCTCTATGGAAGGCATTCATGCAGGATTTTGACCTGGTGCTCATGGATATCAAGATGCCAGGGCTGGGGGGGATGGAGGTGCTGCCCCAGATGGTCACCGATCATGCTGACACCTGCGTGATTATGCTAACAGCCGTGTCCGATATACAGACTGCTGTGGAAGCGATGAAGCTGGGAGCATATGATTACTTGACCAAGCCTTTCAACTTGGATGACCTGATAATGAGGGCACAGCGGGCTCTTGAAAGAAGGATGTTGATACTGGAGAACAAAGAGTATCAGCGCCGTTTGGAGCAGAGGGTTGAGCAGCAAGCGGGGCAAATACGGAAGTATCACAGTGAGGCCGAGGGGGCTCTCAGCCGTGAACAGGCGGCTCTTGTAGAGCTAGAGGCCGCCCGCCAGTCACTGAAAGAAGAGGCCATTATAGCAGCAAAAGGCAACGGGGAAGCGCAAAGGCCCGCCAAGGGACTCGCCAAAAGACTGTCTCAGTTATTGAGCAGCAGGACTTCTGATTCGTCAAATGACGATAGTGACACTGGGTATTTGCAAACAGATGAAGCGAGCGAAGAAGCTCAAGGACAATCCCCACACGCGCAAGAGGAAGAAGCCTGAAGCGAAGAGGATCTCCGAAAGGCTACAACAGATCGGTCAGACAACCTTCGTTCGAAGGGCGGAAGACTAGAGTCCAGAGAATAACACCAGGGCCGGTTGAGAAATATACCCCAGTTGACGGAAAATGCCCGCTCCTATGTTAGGAATTTTTGAAAAGTGAACTCTGGGGAATGCCTTTAGCGCATAGACGATAGAGTGAACCATTTGGTTGTTCCACCATATTCGAATCTCCAGAGTGTCTTTTGCTGTGCCAGGGGAAGGATGAGCTTCAACATCCTCTCGTAACGGCACTTTAGGCACCTCAAGCGGTTGCCAAAAAGTAGG
>QIGA01000205.1 GCA_003229915.1 Chloroflexota bacterium | reverse complement strand
CGGTTCAAGAAGTCAAGGTAACGCTAGGTAGCGTCTATCCCAGTTTGCGCAGTTCTGCCTTTAGAATTTTACCAAAGATGTCCTTGGGCAGTGCTTCTACGAACTGGACAACCTTCGGTGTCTTATATGTAGGTAACAAATCCCTGCAAAATGCGATGATTTGGGACTCGGTGGCCTGTTCGTCTGCTTTGAGAACAACATAGGCTTTCACTTCTTCACCATATACATCGTCGCGGATGCTGACCACAGCCGCCTCAGTCACTCCCGGACATTTTAGAAGCACCTCTTTTACTTCGCTGGGGATATATTTTCCCCTCCTCTGATGATTATGTCCTTCTTGCGGTCGGTGATATAGAAGTAATCGTCCTCGTCCATATAACCTACGTCGCCAGTGTGAAGCCAACCGTCCTTCAGGACTGCGGCTGTCTCGTCGGGTGCGTTCCAGTAGCCCTTCATCACCGTGGTCCCCTTTATCACAAGCTCACCAACCTGGCCAGACGGCAGCTCTTGATCGTTTTCGCCGAATACCTTAACAGCAACGGATTTCCAGAGGCACTTGCCGATGGAGCCATATCTTGGCGGCAGGGCTGCCGGTTGCCCGGTGACGCCTGCCGAGGATTCCGTCAGGCCCTCGACAGCAGAACCCCTGAGGAGTATCTTAGACACTGCCATCCGGAACTGGCTCCCACCACTCATCTGTCTCATATGTACTGAACGAGTACATGTTTTGACAGAAGTTGCCGACAGATATTTAAATACCAAGGTAAAGATGCCTGAAGTGGTCGCTCAGAGGGTAAACGCGTCCTCCCTTCACGGATTCAGGGAAACGTCTTGTCTCCACAACTCGCTTGCGATATAATGCGATGAACTGAATCAACTGGCTCCCATGCCATGGCGTGTTACTAATCATTCTTTTGGCGAGCAGCCGGGCTAAATGACAGATGCGGCGGTGACTTCAAATGGATAATCACGACTTTCTAATTCCTCTGAATAGCGTTGATACAGGCCTGCTCGCTCTGATTTGCATAAATGAGACGCCCCAATTCCACTGGATAGTGAAGATAGACGGTGAAATAGATGGTACTTCACTAAATCAAGCTCTTTCAGCCGTGTTGAAAGCCCATCCCAATCTCAGTGCAAAAATGTGCACGCGCCATATGCGGCTGTTCCGCAAAATAGTGGATAACCCTGAATCTACTATGCTGATCTATCTGGACCTTTCTGGCAAGAGTCCGACGGACGGAGAGACCGATTTGCGATACGAAGAAGCCCTTACCGAATGGGTCAACAAGCCCTTTGACCCGTTCCAGGAATTCCCAGTCAGGGTCCTGCTCATAAAGAAGGCGAGTTCTGAGTCGCATCTAGTTTTCAGCTTCGATCATTCCGCCCTCGACGGAATTCGCTCTCTCCAATTTATAGATGAAGTCATCAAAGTATATAACGGTGGTGCGCAGCCCAAGCCCTCTTTTCTCCATGAACTCCGGCGCAGCAAGGGGGACGAGCTGCTGGGATTTGCCGGAAGCCAGAGAGCGATTCGCAAAGGTTTCTACCGCAAGGTCTTCACCAGCTTTTTTCACCGCTTCTTCATAAGCTTTTTAGCTCCGCCATCCAGGGTTTTCCACGATAAATCGGAGCAGCGGAGCGTAACCGCCCACCTCATAGGGAATATAGATCTGGCAGAACTGGACCAGATCATGTCTAGGGCGAAGGCGGCAGGTTTTAACATTAACGATGTCCTGCTGGCAGCCTGTTTCAGAGTCATACAAAAATGGAACAACCTTCATCACAAAGCTACCGGAAAAGTAAGCGTAATGGTTCCTGTCAACGTGGGGCCTGAGTCGTTCCGTGATGTAATATCCAATCAGTTATCCTACGTCTCCGTGTCGGCAAGTCCCCAAGAAAGGTCTGATCCTCTGGTACTGATCCGCAAGATAAGGAAGGATTTGCGATCAATGATAGCAAGCGGAGTTCCCTTTTCCATTATCTATTTCCTCCGTTTTGCTTCTTATGTACCGTTACCATTGTTAAAGGCATTAACCAGGCTATTGATGTCTGTTCGGATACATGTGGATACCATTATGCTGACTAACATGGGCATAATCTGGACCGAAGCAGCGAGAGAAGAGCAAATGGGCGGTTCCAGGATAAAGGACATAACCGCCTTGAACCCAGTGGTAACCCCGATGGGACAGAGCATCACGATACACACCAACCATGGAAGCCTGCATGTCTGCCTGGGCTACAAAACAGGCCTGTTTTCAAAAGAAAAAGCGCAGCAGTTTTTGGATATGTACCTCGAAGAGGTGAGAAGCCTCCCTGGTCATGTCTTCCAGCCCCAATCGTCTCTCCCCTTGAATACAGAGATAGGAGCGAGGGGGAATTCATCCATCCGCCCTGAAGAATGCGGAAAGGGCGCTCCGGAACAGGGATCCGGATTGCCAAGCTGAGTAAACACTATTCAGAACTGCTTGGAAAGGACTCCCTTCTCTCAGCTTGGGGATACGCAAGGCCAACGTGCCTACCCTCGTGTCCCACGGCCTCGGCCGGTATCCGTTGCGCCGAGTAAGCCGGTCGGCTGTCCGCTCCCTGTATCCAGCACCCGTCTTGCCCACTACCTCGGCCTCCATGATGGCCTGCGCCAGCGCACCCATCGCTTCCCGCAGAAAGTCGACACCCGCATCCATAGCCCCCTTGCGCAGAAGCTCCACCAGGTCTATGCTCTCCCTGGCCACTGACGTTACCTCCTTCACCGTTTGTTTCTCCTTACCGGTGAGGATGACGCAGTGGCCCTCTTCTTTCTAGCACCCAGCTACACTACCTACTGGGACTCCATAAGTGTGCGATCTCTCCTCGACAAACGGTCTCGTTCGTCCCCACGCCTTGGTGACCTTCTCAGATGGCAGATGTCCATACCGCGCCAGTCGAGCGACTGTGTCTTGACGAATTCGGAGGACAGCAGACGCTTCTGCGCTTGTCATTAGGCCTTGAGTCAACCCTGTCACGATTTCACCTGCACTATTACCTGATATCTGATAATCATATACGATAATCATGGACTGTGCCAATCTTATTGACAAACCATATCTGCTACGTTAAGATGATGGTACGCAACCAGTTGCCTGACTGGTTGCGTGCCATCTCACAACTGGCTCGTCCTGACCGCCGCAAGGATAGCCACAGCAGGTGTGCGCATGTTCCTGTAGCCGACGCTCTCGGTTCTGAAGTTTCCGCGTGACTTAACACCTGCTGGAACCCTGGAAGACGATATCATGATGAGACGATTCGCTCGCTTGATGGTCATACGCTCTGAGTCTGCTCTTGTCATCTGTCTGCCCACGCCAGAGGTAACAGAAGCTTACCTGGATCCGGGCACCGGCGGGGCGTTCGTCGGTGGTCTCTTCGCAGTGAATATCTTCTGGAGTAGGATCCGCGCTTTCTGCAGGAGCCTTCTCATCTGGGTCTAAAACAGCTACACAAGAAGTTGTTCAGGGGGTTCTATGGAGGCAGGTAAAGGTTCAGCCGACCTGGAGCAAGAGGTCCTCAGCCAGGGTCTGTGTACAAGCTGCGGTGCCTGTGTGAATATCTGCCCTTATATTGAAGTGGTCAGGGATAAAGTGGCCGTAATCGAACCCTGCGGCCTCACTGAAGGGAAATGCTACGATTTCTGTCCTCGTACGCCCACCGATATCGCTGCCCTGGATAAATTCGTATTCGGCAAAATGCGTAGCGAGTACTCACTCGGGCCTTACATCTCCATCGAAATGGCGCAGGCAAAGGATAGCGAGATACGCTGCCGCGCTCAGTACGGCGGAGTGGTCTCCGCGCTGATGAAATACGCCCTGGACACCGGCGAGATAAGTAATGCTGTGCTCACCAGTCCCTTCTATGTAGCTCTGATGCCCACATCGGTGGTGGCGCAAGAGAGCAACCAGTTACTGGAGTGCGCGGGGTCGAGCTACATATCCTCTGCTACACTGGCAAAAATGAACGAGGCGACAAAGCAAGGCAGAAACTCCATCGGTCTGGTCGGCATCCCCTGCCAGGTGCTGGCGCTGAGGAAGATGCAGGCTGCGAAGCACGAGACCGGAGCCAAGGAAGTGAAGCTCGTTATCGGGCTCTTCTGCACCTGGGCTTTGTCCTATAAAGGCTTCTACGAATTCCTCAAAGACAAGGTAGACCCCTCGCTCATCAGGCGCATCGATATCCCGCCTCCTCCAGGTAACATCATGGTGTTGGAAACAGCAGGAGGCGATGTAAGGTTCTCCCTAGTATCTAGTCTCGGAAATACCTTTAATAAATCGTTGAGCCCGAAAAAGACAAAACAGGTAGCCGTAATAGGGATACAGGTCATCAAATGCCCTGGCACTTATTCAATCTATTTCCAAGACGGCACACTAGATGCAAGCGTACTCACCATTGAACAAACATCGGAATGTTTGCCATTTCATGCTTATGCATTAAAAAGTACATATGGAATCACTAACAAGCGCTTTGCCACATGTTTAACTTGACTCCGAATCAAAGACGGTGCTATGATTCGCCCAGATGCGAAAGTAGTATAAGAGAAGGATTGATAATTTGGTTATGGTCAAGTTAGAAAGCAGATTCGCAGAACCCATGAAAACACTCCCCGCGATGCTGGATGAATTTCGAACTGCTTTGCAGGATGAAATCGAAGTAGCGAAACGAAATGCTTCGAACAGCGCTATCCCCCTTAGTAACGGTCATAAGGTAGGTGAACAAGGTAGCGCTTTCCAGTATGCATTTCTAATCGACTCAGTTCTAAACACACCTGATGGTGCACCTGGAGACTTGATTGTTCCCGAGAGGGCTCCTATAGAGGCAACAATTGTTTCTGTCGAAGGTTTGCGAATCGTCATCAGTGTGGAAACAGACTTGGGCCAGTTTGTTCCGAGTGCCAGACTTCAAGCCGATCTTTCAGACCTAATGCGAAAACTAATTGAGAGAATTGAGAGTAACGCATCTGCCGGCAATGCTGCAGGGTCTAGAATGATGGGGACGACTCCTGTAACAGGAAGTCCCAAGAGGCCTATGGTAGCTCCTGAGTTGCTTAAGGCGCAAATGACGGCGCTTCAAAGCGCCCTGGGACGCAATCTCACCGTGATCTGGGGTCCTCCTGGAACTGGCAAGACGTACACGATCGGGACGATTGCGAAATGTCTCCACGACGAAGGGCGTACGGTCCTCATAGTGTCACATACGAATACCGCCGTTGACCAGGCAATCAAGCGCGTCGCTTCAGATATGCTCGAATACCTAGAACAAGGGGCTGTCATTCGTGTCGGTGAGGTCAGGGATGACGTACTCAAGTCAAAGTATCCTGATGTATTGCTGAGAAGCCAAGTCGAACGGCAATCCAAATCATTGGTTGAGCTGCGGGATAAGCTTGTATCACAGAAACAGGCGCTCAGTGACGAACAGAATTCATTGCAGCAGGAAGTACAAATTATTGAATGGGTTGAGGCGTCAAAGAGCAATATTGCATCTTGTGGGAGCCGTATTGAAGAGCTACACAAGAAGCAAGGACAATTGACCTCGGCAGAAAGAACTCTGTCTGGGTTGGAGAAGAAACACGAACAACTTATTGAACTGCGAGATCACACATCTGGTATTCTTGTCGTCCGCAATGAGCTAGCAGCCAAAAAAGAGGGGAAGTCCCGATTGGAGGACATGCTTTCACTGAGGACCATGGAGTGCGAAGAAGCGAATCGTCGAGTACATCAACAGGAAAGGCAAATTGAAATCGTAAATCGAATTACGCCTTTGAGGCAAGAACGAGCAACTTACCCTTCAATGGAGGAACAGAAATCGATTATTGAAACACTGTCTGCAAGAATTGTAGAGATAGTTGAACAGCTTGGAGAAATACAACAGAGCCATGCTGATGCCATTACCATTCTCGAACAGACGCGCAGTACTGGTGCTTTTATGCGCCTGTTGAAACGATTACCTAGGCCGGAGGAGCAGAAGCTAATTGTCAGCAGTCTGTCAAAAAGATTAAAGACTCTTGACGCCGAGTCGATAGCAGTAAAAGAAGCTTACAATGGAGTGAGAGACAAACTGGGCCGTATCATAGAACTTGATAGTGAATTGTCACAGTACAAAGCCA
>QIGA01000274.1 GCA_003229915.1 Chloroflexota bacterium | reverse complement strand
TTGGGCCGATTCTGCGAACGGCTGGAGCCTTCGGGCTAAAGAATCGCAGACGCGACCTGCAGCTGGAGTTGGGCAGCATAGCGCGCTGCTCATCACCCGTACGCATACGGGCGGGCTGAGTAGCTAGGAGCGGCGACTTCGGGACCCAACCTTCCCAAAAGGCATGCCCCGGACTAGCAACTTCTAGCGGCGGGGTGGACGGCTCTCGCACAGCAACTTGCTTCGGCGGGAAGTTGTCGGGGTCCCTTCGCTCCGTTCTTTTTTGTCCCCATTCAAAATGTCCCACTACCCCGGAACGATTGAGATAGCTAAAGTTCCGTAAGTATGCTAACATATGAGATTGACCAGTATTAGAAGAGCGCATGATTACCATGATTGAGGACTTGCCAGAGACCTATCCGCCCTCTGGCAAGAAGTTAGAATCCAATCTCGGTAGCGGGCAGGAAAGACAGTGATCTCCATATCGCGACTTCTCTGCGATGCCATCGCCCCTGGGGATGATCTCCGCTATGGGGGAGGCGCACGGCCTCCCATAGTAGTGTGGAACTGTACGCAACGCTGCAATCTGCGCTGCGTCCACTGCTACGCCCGGGCTCAAGACAGAATCTACCACGGCGAACTGACCACCGAGGAGGGCAAGGCTTTCATCCAGGACCTGGCAGACTTTGGCGTTCCCGTCATACTCTTCTCTGGGGGAGAGCCCACTCTCCGGAGGGACATCATTGAGCTCGCCACGTGGGCAAAGCAGTTGGGGGTCAGGCCAGTGCTGTCCACCAACGGTACTCTGATCACCGCCAGGCTAGCGGAGGAAATAGCGCAGGTGGGATTTGGGGAGGTGGGTGTCAGCATCGATGGCATCGGCGCTGCGAACGACCAATTCAGGGGCCAGGAAGGGGCCTTTGAGGCTGCCCTCAACGGCATCCGGCAGTTGGTAGCTCTCAAACAGAGGGTGTCCCTGAGGCTGACCATCACCCGGCACAACCTTCGGGAGATCCCAGCCATCTTCGACCTTGTGGAGCGCGAAGGCATCGATCGGATATGCTTATACCACCTGACCTATGTGGGGCGAGCAAGCGAGATGCAGACAGAGGATGTCTCTCACCAGGAGACGCGAGAGCTCATGGAGCTTATCATCGAGAGGACGCTGGAACTGCACCGGCGCGGCTTCAACAAGGAGATTCTGACAGTGGATAACCACGCCGACGGCGTGTATCTCTACCTTAGAGCTAAGAAAAAACATCCGGATAGAGCGGCGGCAATCCTGGAACTCCTGCAGCGAAACGGGGGCAATAACTCAGGTATTCGCATCGCAGCGGTAGACAACCAAGGAGACGTCCACCCCGACCAGTTCTGGTGGCACTACTCTCTGGGCAATGTGCGGCAACGAAAATTCGGCGATATCTGGGCCGATACATCGGAACCCCTTCTGCAAGGATTGAGGGACCGTAAGTCGCAGCTCAACGGACGCTGTGGGCGATGTCAGTATTTAGACTTATGTAATGGCAACCTTCGGGTGCGGGCGGAGGCCGTATATGGCGATGTTTGGGCCGATGATCCTGCCTGCTATCTCACCGATGAGGAGATCGGGCTTTGAGTAAAGGCGATCCCGCTTCCAGATACTCTCCCGAACCGAAACTACGCCTGGTGGCCTGGGAGATAACAAAGAGCTGCAATCTGTATTGCGCGCATTGTCGGGCCTCGGCAGATAGCTGCCACTACGAAGGAGAGCTTTCCCGTCAGGAGTGCTTTGCCCTTATCGAGGGCATCCTTGAGGTGGGCCAGCCTATACTTATCCTTACCGGCGGTGAGCCCCTGATGAGGGATGATTTCTTCGACATTGCCCAATACGCAGCGGACCGAGGACTGCGGGTAGTGATCGGCAGCAATGGCACCCTGATCACCAAGGAAATCGCCGCCAAGATGAAAGAGATCCCCATCGCGCGACTGGGGGTGAGCATTGATTTCCCCACCCGTGAGCTTCAGGATAACTTCAGGGGCGTCACAGGCGCTTTCGAGGCCGCTCTTGCCGGGATAGATTGCGCCAGGAGTTACGGCATTGAGGTCCAAGTCAACTGCACCATCACCCAACTGAACGCTCAGTATGTTGACGATCTTGTCAATCTGGCGCTCGATGTAGGAGCGGTAGCCTTTCACCCGTTCCTGCTAGTACCAACAGGGCGAGGCAAGGAACTCGAAGAGCACGCACTCACCGCTCAAGAGTATGAGCGGATCCTTCTATGGGTGTACCAAAAACAGCAGGAGCTTGAGGGCCGCCTGTTTATGAAGCCCACCGATGCTCCCCACTATATGCGGGTAGTATGCCAGCAGGAGAAGCGAATCCGATCCAATGACCCAAGTCAAGTGGCCGCAGCTTCAGGAAAGCCACCAGCTACTCATGGCTCCATGAGCACGATGACCCGGGGATGCTTGGGCGGCATCGGCTTCTGCTTCATCTCCCACGTCGGCCATGTGCAGGGCTGCGGTTATCTGGACGTGGCAGCGGGAAACGTCCGAGAACAGTCCTTCCGCGACATATGGAACCGTTCACCTCTATTCGTCCAGTTACGGGATTACTCCCTGCTCGGAGGGAAGTGTGGCCGTTGCGAATACAAAGAGGTCTGCGGTGGATGCCGCGCCCGAGCCTATGAGGAGACCGGAGACTACCTGGCAGCCGAACCCTATTGTATCTATCAGCCCCAAGGAGACAGGCGTGTCGCTGGACATCATCGATAGAAAGTTATTGAATCTGGTACAGTCCGATTTTCCCCTTCACCAAGGGCCCTTCGCTGCCTTGGGCAGCATCTTGGGCGTGAGCGAGGACGACGTGCTCCAGCGTGTGCGCCGCCTCAAGGAGAAACGCCTCATCCGTTCCATCAGCGCCATCTTCAATGCGGCAGGACTAGGATACCACAGCACCCTCGTGGCAATGCGTCTGGATGCGGCACGGGTGGATGAGGCAGCCGCTCTCATCAGCAGTCATCCCGGGGTGAGTCACAATTACCTTCGGGACCACTATCTAAACCTGTGGTTCACACTGACCGCAACCGGAGATACCGATCTGGGGGCTACTGCCGCCAAACTGGGGGGAATCACTAAAGCCGAGCTGACACTGTCACTGCCCGCTCTAAGGTCGTTCAAGATCAATGTATGCTTTGACATGCTTGGCCAGGAGGATGGGCCAGACAACGGCGAGGTGGTTCATTATCAAAGGACGGAAACCGATGATCTGAGCGATGGCGATATCGCTTTGGTGCGCGAGTTGCAGCGAGACCTTCCTTTGGAAGCACGACCCTTCAACACAATGGCTGGTAATCTCGGCCTGGAGCTTGCCGAGTTCTTGCACAGGGCAGCCTCTTTCAAAGAGCGGGGGATCATGAGGCGGTACGGGGCTCGCCTTAACCACAGGCGGGCCGGCTTTGTGGCCAATGCCATGTCCTGCTGGCTGGTTGCGCCGGATAGGCTAGACCAAGTGGGAAAGGCCATCGCAGGCTATCGTAAGGTGAGTCACTGCTACGAGAGGCAAACCGCCCCCGAGTGGCCATACAATCTATATGCCATGATCCACGGCCACACTGAGGAGGAATCCCGCGCTCTGGCGCGCCAGATATCTGAGGAAACCGGAATCGTTGACTACATCTTGCTCCACAGCACCAAGGAATACTTAAAACGCCGAGTGAAGTACTTCACTAGTTGAGGGGCGTCGATGGCAAACTATTATCCCGTTTTTCTGGACCTGAAAGGCAGGAGATGCGTGGTAGTTGGAGGAGGCTCCGTGGCTGAGCGCAAGGTTGGGATGCTACTTGAGCACGAGGCATCGGTGACTGTGATAAGCCCGGTCCTAAGCCCGGGATTGCGGCAACTGGCAGAGCAGGGCGCTATTCAGGTGATCCCACGGAAGTACCGGAGGGGTGACCTTCAGGATGTCTTTCTGGCTATTGCTGCCACCGATGACGCAACCGTTAATGCCGCCATAGCTGAGCAAGGGAGAAAACATCGAACGCTGATAAATGTGGTTGATGGCCCCAACGCATCCGATTTCATCGTCCCCTCAATCGTGCGCCGTGGCGATATCACCATCGCCATCTCCACCGCGGGCAAAAGCCCCGCTCTGGCGCGCAAGCTTCGCACCGATCTAGAGGCTGCGTTGCCTGCGGAGTATGCTTCTGTAGCCTCCATCGTCTCGGAAGTACGTAAGGAGCTAGCTCAGCAGCAAGTGCCGGTGGATGGCGACACCTGGCAGAGATGCCTTGACATCGATCTCCTTCTGAGAATGGTGAAGAAGGGACAGCTTGACGAGGCGCGCAGAATGCTCTTGGCCGACTTGCTGACAGCCGACGCCTGAATATAATAGGTACGATGAGCGAAATTGTTGTTGTAGGATTAAATCACGAGACAGCGCCAATTCCCGTCCGGGAGAGGGTAGCCTGCAGTCCAGCGCGTCTCGGAGAGGCATTGCAGGCTCTCTCCAACCATGTGCCCCTGGGAGTTATTGTCTCCACCTGCAACCGCACCGAGGTATATTCCATATGTAATGGGCAGCCCTCCTCTGACAAGCTCTTCGACTTCTTTAGCGCCCATAGCAGGTTACCCATACAGGAGCTTTCCCCCTACCTCTATATCCTGAAGGAGGAAGAAGCAGTAAGACATCTATTCAGGGTAGCGTCCGGGCTGGAGTCCATGATAGTAGGTGAATATGAGGTGCTGGGACAGGTAAGGCAGGCGATGGAGGAGGCCGAGGCCGCTGGCCTCAGCCCATATCCCTTGACGGGACTCTTCCAGCAGGCGGTTGGAGTAGGCAGACGGGTGCGCGAGGAGACGGACATCAGCAAGAACGCTGCCTCCGTCAGCTCAGCGGCCGTGGGATTGGCCAAGAGGCTCTTCAGTGATCTTGAGCGTTGCCAGGCCTTGCTGATCGGCGCTGGCGAGGCGGGGGCGCTGGTGGCAAAGGCACTGGTCAAGGTCGGCGCATGCCAGGTGACGGTCACCAATCGATCCTATCCCAAGGCGGCGGCCCTGGCCTCAGAGATCGGGGGCACCGCCATTCCCCTGCACCACCTCGGTGAAGCGCTGAGCCATACCGACATCTTGATAAGCTGTAGCGGGGCTCCCCACTACATCATAGAGCCCGAAGATATCTACCAAGCTGCGGGAGCACGCTCGTCGCAACCCATCCTGCTTATCGACATCGCTGTACCCCGTGACATCGATCCGGCGGTGAGGGACATGGAGGGGGTCATCCTGTATGACATCGATGACCTCAACTCTGAAGTGAAGGAAAACCGCCGACTCCGGAAGCGGGAAGCGGATAAGGCAGCGGCCATTGTCGAGGCTGAGGTCACCAGGTTTATGGACTGGCGCAATTCGCGGGACAAGGCGCCTGTCATCAAGGCGCTGGTCGATAAGGCCGAGCGGATACGCGCTGCTCAACTGGCCAGAACCCTGAAGGAAATCCCCAGCCTATCTGCGGAGGATCGAGAGAGGGTGGAAGCCATGACCCGCGCCATCGTGAAGAAGGTGCTGCACAGCCCCATTTCCCATCTCAAGAGTCAGGACAACGATCATATTCAGACAATCCGGGAACTCTTCGATCTGGAGACCTAAGGATTTGTCAGAAGCGAGGCAACTGATCGTTGGGTCCAGGGGTAGCAGGCTGGCGTTGATCCAGGCAGAGGAGATCATGAGGCGGCTGAGAAAAGCAGTGCCCCATCTGGAGCTTGGCCTGGTTAAGATAAAAACGCAGGGTGATCGAGACCGCAAATCTCCTCTCATCCAGATAGGAGGACGTGGGGTCTTTGTAAAGGAACTGGAAGAGGCACTGCTCCGGGGTGAGATCGATATCGCGGTGCACAGCCTGAAGGACATGCCCAGCGAGCTCGACCCGCGATTGCAGTTGGCAGCGGTCCCACTGCGGCACGATCCGAGGGATGCCCTGATCTCCGGCTCAGGCAAGACTCTGGAACAATTGCCCTCCAGAGCCCGCATTGGCACCGGCAGCCAGCGCCGTGCCCTGGAGCTGAGAGCTTTCCGACCTGACATTGAGATATGCTCGGTTAGAGGAAATGTCGATACCCGGGTGAGAAAGGTCCACTCCGGGGAATTGGACGGGGTTATCCTCGCCGCTGCTGCCCTGGAGCGCATGGGCTGG